>CAUBQU010000119.1 GCA_958438185.1 uncultured Oscillospiraceae bacterium | reverse complement strand
GCATGATTCCGCCTCCAAATCATAACGTATCGTTATAAATAACGCTATGTTATGATACAGTAAGATTCCCTCTTTCTCAAGAGGGCCGTGCTAAAAATGCGGGACCCCTGGCTCAAAACAGCTGCCCCGGCAGCTTCTGCTTTTGCTTTGCCGGGAAGGTAGCCTCAAACTGTGCAAACCCCGCCGGGTCCTGCTCGCAGACGAAGTACCCTGCCGGATCCTGGTATGTGCCGGAGATCCCGTTCAAAAAGCCCGGCTCCAGCTCACAGATCAAAAAATAGTCCGCCACCGGATCGTCCGCATAGCGAACGCCTTTCGTTTTGGCCGGCACAAAGCCAGACTTGCCATAAAAATCAATGTTGCCGGTAATGGCCAGCGCGCCAGCGCCCAGCTTCCGGGCCTGCGCCATAGAATACTCCAGCAGGCGCTTGCCATAGCCTTTCCGCTTATAAGCCGGCGCGATGCTGATGGGGCCAAATGTCATGATTGGGACCTTGCGGCCGTCCTCGCACAGGATCTCTGACCGCACATAGATCACTTGGCCGATCAATTCCCCATCCAGCTCCATGACGAAGTCCAGCTCCGGAACAAAGGCCGGGTCGTCCCGATAGCAGTGCAGCACATAGTGCTCCAGGCAGCCGGGGCGATATACATTCCAAAATGCCTCCCGGGTCAGGTTTTCTACCGCTCTATGATCCCGCTCAGTTTCAAGGCGGATCGTGATGTGATGTTCTGTCATAATACATGCTCCTTTTTGCTATGAAATACTTCTTCCTTTTCCGCGTTTTCGCAGAACAAATGCAGCCCCAGGGCTGCGTTAAAGCCTGTGGCGGCGAACACGCTGCAGCGTTCCACAACGCCAAAATATTCCACCGGAACAAGCTTCATGCCCAGGGCACCGACCAGCATCAGGCCCAGGGCAATCCCAGCGCAGATGCCATAAGAACGGCAGGACCTGTCCCGCGTCCCAGAAATCAGGATCAGCACCAGCGACACGACTGACAGCAGCACGACGGCTCCCGTGACCGCCATATGCATAATGTCCTGAAAAGCTCCGGCGTACCCGCTGCTGGAGAGGGGAAACATCCGGTAGCCGATAGCGGAGACCCACTCCATGATGGCAAAGAGATAGACGCCCACCCGCAGCAGCTTTGTCCTCCGCCCCTGGATGCCAATGCAGACAACGGTGACGCAGACGATCTCACACGCGTTGTAAAACGCGCTGAGCTGATTCCACAGCGCCAGCGACGGCGCATCCGCCGCGCTCAGATCGCTGACGGCTTGCGCCATCCAATCGTAACCGGGGTAAGCCAGCGGAGAAAACACCACCGCCGCGGTGTAGGAAAGGAAACTGACCACGCCCAGCAGGCCCAGCTTTTGCAGAAATGTTTTTTTCATCGTACTCCTCTTTTCAAAAATCAAAAGACGCCGTGCATGACCACAAGCCCCTGCGGTCAGCACTGCGTCTTTGCGTCTGGCTGATTTGCAAATTCGATTTGAAAATTTCTCGCGTTAATCACGCTCTCCCGCCTGCATTTGGGGCAGAAGAGGGGAAAATCCAGCAGGACCGTCCGCCGCAGCAAGCGTAGCCGCGTTTTTGCGCCGCAGGCCGGGCATAGGATCCAGCGTTCATCACCTGCATTCATGGGCGCCGCTCCTTTCTGAAGGATCGCAATGTACCATGCGAAAAAAGAGCCGGACATGATGGCTGAGCTTCTCCAGGCACTCGGCCTCCCGCTCCGGCTGCCGGTCGCATACGCCAATGAGCGTCAGCACCGGCGCGACATACAGCATCGCCAAAGCGTCCGGGTCCTCCGCGCAGATCTCACCCGCGGCGATCAGGGCGCGGAAAATACCGGCATGGTACGCCAGGATGCGCTCCACATATCGCTTAGAATATAGTGCGGCCAGCTCATGGGAGCGGAACTGCGCGAGGGTCATCATGCGGCGAAAGCGGCTGATGGTCTCGTTATGCAGGGAATATTCGAAGATCTGCCGCACTTTTTCGAAAAGTGCATCCGCGGTGATCTCCGTAAAAATGGGGATATCCTGCCCCGCGTTCTGGACATGTATGTCGATCTTATCTGTATCCGCTTCGTATTGCGCCGCCGTGGATTCCACAATGGCGTCAAAAATCGCCTGCTTGCTGGGGAAGTGGTTGTACAGCGAAGGCGCCTTGATGCCCACCGCTTTTGCGATCTCGCCCACGCTGACAGAGTCGTAACCCTGGGCTGCAAACAGCTCCAGCGCCTTATCTAAGATCTTCTGCTTGGTATCTTCCTGTTTCATCGCCGCACCTCGCTAACTAACATTCGTTAGTTATATTGTAGCGCAGTTTTTCCAGATGTCAAGAGGGACGTTTTAATTTTTTGTAAAAATGCAAAGCCTGCTTAGGCTTTGGCCGTGTCGTCTTCCCCGCAGAAAATGCCGTCCGCCGCTTGGAATGCCACACGCCAACGTCCAATAAAAAAAGAACGCCGTTCCCCTGGCCCTGTAAGGCCAGCAAAACAGCGCTCTGATCTCACTGATTCAGTTTTGAAAGCGCAGCCGCTCCCGCCAGCTGCTCAATGCACTCGGTGCTTTTTCTTTCGCTTTTTCTTTCGCTTTTGCTTCCGCAGCGCAAATTTTCGCTGCTGTGCGGCCTCACGCTGCGCCTTGTTGACTTTTTTGCGTTCGGCCTTTCCTGCCTCGCGCTGCGCGGCAAGCGCCTGCTGCGATTTTGTGCCGATCCCGGTCGTTTGAAGCTGCTTCGTTATGCTGTGCTGCCTTCGTTTCGGATGATCCGCGCGCCGCCTTTCCTCTATTTTGATCGCCGGACTGAATTGCAGCTTGCCAAAATAGCGCAGAATATATGCCCATACCTCATCATCCTTTGGCTCCGCGCCAAAGGTCACTTTGCAAACAGAAAGCGCGCCGTTCTCGATTTTCTCAAATACGCCCACCTAAAACGGATCTTCAAAATATACCGTCAGCGAGCCGCTGGCCTCCCGCATGTCACTTCCTCCAGACTCCCAAACGCAGCACCCGCCGGGCAGCATGAAGGCTTCCCCTTCTCCGCGCAATATCGCAGACAAAGGAGCATTCGCTTCGCGCCCTCTTTGGCCTCCCCCATTATTCTCCCGCTTTCTCCCGCAGTGCCGCGCCGTAACGGCACAGCGGAGAGCCGATCAAGAACAGGACCCCCAATGCAATGCTTGCCTCATTACTAAAATACAGATCCATCGCCGCAGCCTTTGTCACATTCAGGAACCCGGCGACGACCCCCTCGACGATGCTGCCAGCCACAGTGCAGCCGGTGGGGAGGGCCAGCGTCAAAATTCCGAGCCGCAGCAGCTCTTTTGCACCGGCCAGGGTGAAGGGCGTCCCCGCTTGCAGCTCATTTTTGAAATACCTTTCCGCAAACTTTGCCAGCACCGCCTCCCCGGCGCAGACGATCAGCCAGCCGGCTAGTGCCGCAGTGATGCTCTTGATATTGTAGCCGTACTCCTCGGAGATCAGCCCGTGCAGCGTCACGCCGCCGATTTTGATCAGGCCGCCGTTGCCGATCTGCAAACTGAGCAGCCCCGCGATACAGCCGCAAAAGCCGATGATGGAAAAAATAAATGCGATTTTACTAAGCACGCTCCCCACCTTGGAGAGCTTTTGAATCGTCACAAGTGATTTCATTGCGTCGCTCCTTTCTGAATCTCACTGAATTTTACTGGATTTCGAGGTTTCCGCTGGACGTTTCGACCGTGAGCTTGCTTGCCCCGCCGCCGAAAACGTACAAATCGCCCCGGCGTTCATACGCGCGGTCTGTGATCAGCCTGCCGCTGGCGGCGGTACGCAGGACCTCTGCGCCGCCCGGCGCCAGGGTCAGATCGACCTTGCCGCTGGAGGTCTGAATTTCAGCAGACGGCACTTCGGCCAGCGTTAAATGCACGCTGCCGCTGCGCGTTGCAATCTGCGCCGTTTCCGCGCTCATGCTGCCCACAGTGATCGCGCCGGAGGAAGTATTGCAGTCAAGCGACTGGACTGCAGCCGCCTCTATCGCGACCTCGCCGGACGACGCCGCGCAAGCAAGCGATTTTGCCGAAACGCTGCGCGCCTGGATGCTGCCGGAGCTGCTGCTGAGGTCAACGCGCGCCGCCGTTACCGCGCCCAGCTCCGTGTCACCAGAAAACGCCGCGATCAGGACGCTGTTCTGGTTCAAGTCCCCCGCCTTGACCGCGGCGGACGTCGCGTGTACAGAGAGGTCGATTCCCTGCGGCACAGCCAAGCGCAAGTGCTTCTTCGACGCATTTACCCGGAGCGTTGCGCCGGACGCGCAGAAACGGATCCGCAGGACGCCGTCCTCCAGCAGGTAGTGCATGGCAGCATCCTCCGGCAACGCGCTGCCGCTTTCCTCGCAGGAAAGCTCTGCATCGTCCGATTCCGTGATCTCCACCTCGCCGGAGCGCCAGTAGACCTCGATCGCTTTGACCGCTTCCGCGCGATAGGTCACCGGCCCCACCTGATATTTTTCGGCGTCGGGGTACGTCTCCGCAGTCAGCACACCGTTTACGCCGATCGCCAGGTCAGCCCAACAGCCAGGCAGCAACAGCATCGCAACCGCGCACAGCAGCAATGTCGCCCGGCTCCATATCCTTTTCTGCATTCTCTTCTGTATCATAAGGCTGCTTCCTTTCTAATATGATTCTTGGACTGCCAGCAGCGCCCCGGCAAGCCGCATGGCGCTGCGCCCGGCAGCCGATCCCGCGCCCTTTCGCAAAAATGCGCAAAGAAATAACGCAGAGCGAACCTGCATTTCATCAGGTTTTGCTCTGCGTCTTCGCGTCTGGCTTTGTATGCACTCTATTTGATGACCGACGCGTACCGGAGCTGCGCATTCAAACTGCACAGTCCTAGCCGCATGATTATATAATATGCATTCTATAATAATCGTTCTGCATCATTCATTTTAATTGTAATTCGATTGGCCCTTTCTGTCAATAGCCAGGAAGAAAAAATATCGAATTCCCCTCGCGCCTTCGTCCCTTGCTGTAAGGCAAGTGTGAAACGTAGAAAAAAGACAC
>CAUBQU010000118.1 GCA_958438185.1 uncultured Oscillospiraceae bacterium | reverse complement strand
AAGCCCCGCTGACGCAGCTACAGCAGCTGCATGAAGCCGAGGGCGGCACCTGGTACGGCGAGGTGACCGGCCAGACGGGGATCCTGCTCCTGTGCCCATAGCGGGGCCGGAAAAAATAGAGCGCGGAAAAAGCCAGCTTGTTTGGCTTTTTCCGCGTTTTTGCTGCGCCCTGCTAGCGGCAGCGGGCGAAGATATTGAAATAGTAGGCCTTTTCCATCTGGGGCAGATGCTCGACCAGGGCGATAAGCTCCGCGCAGGTCGAGCGCAGCTCTCCCAGATCCTGGGCAGCGGCGTTTCCGCCGAGCTGGGCGAAGTGGACATTGATGTCGTCCATCTCCGCGTGGTATAAAATGGAACCGAGGAAGCCGCTGTAGTGCTGCCAGAGGTCCATAGCCTTCTGGGCGTAGTCCGAGGCCAGCTCCGGCGCGTCCTGGTCCAGCGCCTGTTCGGCAAGCCGCAGCTCCTGGACGATCTGCCCGGCACGGTTTTCCAGCAGGCTGACCGCGCCGATGGAGATGGCCAGCAGCAGGGCCAGGATGACAAGGCCGATCACAAGGTACTTCATGAGGATGTATTCTCCTCCTTCCGGGCAAGATAGATCTTCCCCGCACCGTCGACGGTCATGAGGAGGACCTGGCGGGGCTGCAGATTGCGCTTTTCCAGCTGGCGGCGCAGCCAGTGGCGGTTATAGCCCGCCAGATGCAGGTTCTGCGGCAGCAGATGCCCATCAGAGATCAGCGTATAGGGCAAAAATGCGTCCTTGACGGTGATTCCGGCGTCCTTTGCCGTGGCGGGGGCGTCCTTGGGGTACAAAAAGGTGGAGATCAGGCCGTTGGTCTCCAGAATCGCGTATTTGACGGTCGTCAGGTCCAGAATGCCCTGCTCCCGCAGGTGCTCGGTCAGCTCGTCCAGATGGATCCGCGTCCGGGCCAGGTTTCGCTGGCAGATCGTCCCGTTTTCGACGAGGATGACCGGCTTGCCGCAGAGCAGACGCCGCATGCGGATGCTCTGATAGGCCAGTACGGAGAGAATCAGCGAAATGCCCAGCACCGTCAGCATCGGGACGAGACCGGAGGCCAAGGGGATGCCGTTGTCCTGCATCGGCACGGCGGCCAGATTGGCCAGCAGCATTGTGACGACAAATTCCGTCGGCTCCATCTGCCCAATCTGCCGCTTGCCCATGACCCGGACGACGAGGATCAGCAAAAGATATAGAATCACTGTGCGGATGTACGAGATCAGCATGGAATCACCTCGCCCCTAGTATGCGCGCAGCAGGCAGAATTATCCGGCGTCCTGCCCGGGACGCCGGGAAATTTTCGCCCGGAGACTGTTCAAGGCGGAAAAAATATGGTATCATGAAAACTGAGGTGTGATCTATGGATGAAAAAGAAATGAAATTAGAGAATACGGCCCAGGTGACGGATCTGGAGTCGCCGCAGGAGCCGGAGCAGGTGCCAATGGCGGAGCGCCCGGTCTGGCACCGCGTGTTTGCCGGGGTGCTGGCTGCGCTGGTGATCATCGGCGTGATCGGCTATTACTACTGGATTATGCGCGGCTGAGGGCACTGCTGTGGCGGATCTGTTTTGGGTCTTTTTCCGGATCGGCTTTTTGATGTTCGGCGGCGGCTACGTGATGCTGCCGCTGCTGCAGCGGGAAGTTGTGGAAAAGCGCGGTTGGATCACGCAGGAGGCGCTGCTGGACTGCTTTGCCCTGAGCCAGTGTACGCCCGGGGCCATCGCTGTCAACGCGGCGACGTATGTCGGCTACCAGCGCAAGGGCGTCTGGGGCGGCTGCGTGGCGACGCTGGGCGTCGTCTTGCCGTCGCTGGGGATCATCAGCATCCTCGCCGGGATCCTGCTGCGGATCGACACATTGCCGCTGGTCGTGAATGCCTTTGCCGGTGTGCGGGTGGCGGTGGCGGCGCTGGTCGTGGCGGCCATCTGGCAGCTGTATCGCCAGGGCGTCCGCGGCGCCGGTGCCAATGGCCTGTGTGCCGGCGCGCTGGCGCTGGCGCTGCTGGGCGTCTCGCCGGTCATCGTGACGCTGGGTGCGTTGGGCCTGGGGCTGCTGCTGCCGCGGATCCGGAGGCGCGTATGATCTATCTGTATTTATTTTGGGAATTTTTTCAGACCGGCCTGTTCGCCTTTGGCGGCGGCCTGGCGACGTTGCCGTTCCTATCCAATATGGCGGCGCGCTATGGCTGGTTCACCCAGGCGGAGCTGACGAATATGCTGGCGGTCTCGGAAGCGACGCCGGGGCCCATCGGTGTCAATATGGCGACGTACTGCGGCATGAAGACGGCCGGTGTGGCTGGGGCGTGCGTTGCGACGTTTGGACTCGTCCTGCCGTCGATCCTCTGTATGCTGCTGCTGGCGTCGCTGCTGGCACGGTATCAGGAGAGTCGCACGGTGCGCGGCGCGCTGCAGGTGCTGCGGCCGGTATCGGTCGGGCTTGTGGCGGCGGCCGGTTGGGCAGTCGTCCAGGCGGCGCTGTTTCCCGGGGGCCTGTGGGCGGTCAGTTGGCTGGCGGCGGCGCTGTTTGTCGTGCTGCTGGCGGCAAATCTCTGCCTGAAGAAGCTGCCGCCGGTGGTGCTGCTGGCCTTTGGGGCGATCGCCGGGATCGTATGGAATATGGGGGGCGCATGAAAGTTTTAGGGATCGACCCGGGGTACGCGACCACGGGCTTCGGCCTCCTCCGTGCGGAGCGGGGCCAATACGGGCTGCTGCAATATGGCGTCATTACGACGGATAAAGAGCTGCCGTTTGCCCAGCGGCTGGATGTCCTGTACCAGGATATGGTCCGGCTGCTGGAGGTCACGGCGCCGGACGCTGTCGCAGTCGAGGAGCTGTTCTGGGGGCATAATATCACAACGGGCATCGGCGTCAGCCATGGCCGTGGGGTGATTTTGCTTGCCATCGCCCAGTCGGGGATCCCGCTGTTTGAGTACACGCCGATGCAGGTCAAGCAGGCTGTCGTCGGCTATGGCAAGGCGGAAAAACGCCAGGTGATGGATATGACGCGGCGGCTTTTGCATATGCAGCAGGTCGCCCGGCCGGACGATGCGGCGGACGCCATTGCCATTGCGCTGTGCCACGCGAGGAGCAGTACCTCGCGGCTGCCGCAGCAATAAAAGGGGAGCGGGTATGTTTTATTATTTAAATGGAAAAATCGCGATGCTGGAGCAAAACCTGGCCGTCGTCGACTGCGGCGGCGTCGGGTATGCTTGCTACACGACATCGTATACCATATCACAGCTGAAGATCGGCCAGACGGCCAAGCTGTATACCCATTGCAATATCCGGGAGGACGCCTTTGATCTTTACGGCTTTTCCACCCGGGAGGAAAAGCGCTGCTTTGAGCTGCTGCTGTCTGTCGGCGGTGTCGGGCCCAAGGCGGCGCTGGCGGTATTGTCTGTCACATCGCCGGAGGGCTTCACCCTGGCCGTCATGACCGGGGATGACAAGACGCTCCAGCAGGCGCCGGGCGTCGGCAAGAAAATGGCGCAGCGGATGATCCTGGAGCTGAAGGACAAGCTGGGCGGGCTGACAGAAGACGGCGTGATCTCCGCTGGTGCGGCTGCCGCCCCGGCGCCGGAGGCGGGCAATAAAGTCGCTCTGGCCAGCGCGGCGCTGGCGGAGCTGGGCTACACCGCCAGCGAGATCTCTGCCGCTATGAAGGGGATCCCGGCCCAGGAGCTGCCGGTAGAAGAGACGGTGCGCCGCTGTCTGCGCGCCATGGTGAGCCAGACATAACGGCAGGCACGAAGGAGACAGACGAATGAGCATAGATTTTACACAAGCCTATGAAGAGCCGCTGGTGACGACGAGCCTGACTGCGCTGGACGAGGGGGAGGTCTCCCTGCGCCCCAAGCGGCTGGACGATTATACGGGCCAGGAGAAGGCGAAAGAGAACCTGCGGGTCTATATCGAAGCGGCCAAGCGCCGCAGCGAGCCGCTGGACCATGTCCTGCTCTACGGCCCGCCGGGCCTGGGCAAGACGACGCTGGCAGGCGTTATCGCCAACGAGATGGGCGTCAATATCCGCATCACCTCCGGCCCGGCCATCGCCAAGACCGGTGATTTGGCGGCGCTGCTGACGAATTTGCAGCCCGGGGATATCCTGTTTATCGACGAGATCCACCGGCTTGACCGCTCCGTGGAGGAGATCCTGTACCCGGCCATGGAGGATTTTGCCATTGATATCATCGTCGGCAAGGGCCCCTCGGCCAATTCGATCCGCCTGGAGCTGCCCCGGTTCACACTGATCGGCGCGACGACCCGGGCAGGCCAGCTCTCCAGCCCTCTGCGGGACCGGTTTGGCGTCTCGCTGCGGCTGGAGCTGTATACGCCGGAGGAGCTTGGCCGCATCGTGACCCGCTCCGCTACGCTGCTGGGGATGGAGATCGACCCCGACGGCGCCCGGGAGATCGCGGCCCGGAGCCGGGGGACGCCTCGAATCGCCAACCGGATGCTGCGCCGGGTGCGGGATTTTGCCCAGATCTATTATGACAATGTCATCACCCGCGAAGCGGCGGACCACGCCCTGTCCCGGCTGGAGGTAGACGCCCTGGGGCTGGATGCCACGGACCGGCGGATGCTCACGGCGATCATCCGCAATTACAACGGCGGCCCGGTGGGGCTGGAGACCCTGGCGGCGACCATCGGCGAGGAAGCGGTGACCCTGGAGGACGTCTACGAGCCGTATCTGCTGCAGATCGGCTTCCTGACCCGCACACCCCGGGGGCGCTGCGTGACGCAGCTTGCCTATGAACACCTGGGCATTCCGGACCCGCGGGGCGAACAAATGCGCTTTTGAACCCGGCTTTCTCAGCAAACTGCCGTAAAAGAATATTCATAAATTGTCGAAAAAGCACAAAAGAGGAAAAACGGAATTATTTAATATTGACAAATTAACCACAAACTGCTATACTACACTCGAATGAAATAGCATACGACCTGACGACCTGCTACTTTCATCCCTTCCGGCGGACGGCATATGTCTGCTGTCGGCCTGCTTGGCGTATACGGGAAATGCCCGTTCGCAATAGATCTCCCTGTGTTACAAACCAACAAAGTATTTGTC
>CAUBQU010000117.1 GCA_958438185.1 uncultured Oscillospiraceae bacterium | reverse complement strand
CTGCAAGGCCCTGTCTCCGGCAGCGGCGCGGATCGGCAGCGTCAATACCCTGGTGCGCTGCGCCGATGGCTGGTATGGCGATAACACGGATTACGACGGCTTTTGCTATATGGCCCGGGATTTTGCCGTTGCCGGGAAAAAAGCCCTGGTGCTGGGCAACGGCGGCGTTAGCCTGACCGTCCAGCAGGCCCTGCGGGACCTGGGGGCGCGGGAGGTTGTCGTCATCTCCCGCCGGGGGCCGGATAATTATGAGAATCTGGCGCGCCATGCCGACGCGCAGATCATTGCCAACGCCACGCCGGTGGGCATGTACCCGAACAATGGCGCGTCGCCGCTTGGCCTGGCCGGGTTCCCCCGGCTGGAGGGGGTCCTGGACCTTATTTATAATCCGGCCAGGACAGCGCTGCTGCTCCAGGCGGAGCGCCGGGGCATCGCCTGCAATGGAGGCCTCGGGATGCTGGTGGCCCAGGCAAAGCGGGCGGCGGAGCTCTTTACCGGCCGCGCCATTGCCGACAGTGAGATCGAACGAATCACCCGCTGCCTGGCGGGGCAGATGCAGAACATCGTCCTCATCGGTATGCCCGGCTGCGGCAAGACGACCTTGGGCAAGGCCCTGGCTGCCCGGTTAGGCCGCCCCTTTTACGACGCCGACACCGTCCTGGAGCAGCGGGCAGGCCGCAGCATCCCGGAGATCTTCCGCTGCGATGGCGAGGCGGCCTTCCGCGCGCTGGAGACGCAGACGCTGGCGGAGCTGGGGAAATGCTCCGGCGCGGTCATCGCCACCGGCGGCGGCTGCGTCACCCGGCCGGAAAACGCGCCGCTGCTGCGGCAAAATGGGCGCGTTGTCTGGGTCAAGCGGCCGCTGGACCGGCTGCCGGTGAGCGGGCGGCCTGTCTCCCAGCGGATGAGCGCGGCGGCAATTTATGCCCAGCGGCGGGACCGCTACGCGGCCTTTGCCGCCTATACCGTGGAAAATGACGGCCCGCTTGCCGAGACGCTGGCGAAGCTTTTGGAGGTGCTGCAATGAAGCTTTTGATCCTAAACGGCCCGAACCTGAACCTGCTGGGGCTGCGGGAGCCGGAAATTTACGGCGACCGGAATTATGCTGCCCTCGTCTCCTACGTCGAGGAGGTCTGCCAGCGGGAGGGCATCGAATGCCGGGTGTTCCAATCCAACCATGAAGGGGCCCTGGTGGATGAGATCCAGGCGGCCTATGGTGTGTATGACGGCATCGTCATCAACCCCGCGGCCTATACCCATACGAGCGTGGCGATCCTGGACGCCCTCAAGGCGGTGCGCATCCCCGCGGTGGAGGTGCATCTTTCCGATGTCAGCGCCCGGGAGGCGTTCCGGCAGGTGTCCTATGCCGGGATGGCCTGTATCCAGACCTACGCGGGCTTCGGCTTTGCGGGGTACGAAAAGGCAGTTTTATTCCTGAAGGACTATCTGCAAAAACAGTAAACACCGGCGGCTGCCGTTGACAACGGGCAGCCGCCGGTTTATAATGCGAATAACATACTAAATTAGTTGCAAATAGTTGCAAATTACAGCGGGAGGCGACAGCGTGAAAATTCTAGTGGCCATGAGCGGTGGTGTGGATTCCAGTGTGGCGGCAAAGCTGCTGACCGACGCGGGGCATACCTGCATCGGCTGCACGATGAAGCTCTATCAAAATGAGGACGTCGGCCTGAGCCGGGGCCACACCTGCTGCAGTCTCGACGATGTGCAGGACGCCTGCAGCGCCGCCTGGCAGCTGGGGATGCGGCATTATACGTTCAATTTCTCCGACGAATTCCGGGAGAAGGTCATGGACAAATTCATCGCCAGCTACCGCCAGGGCAAAACGCCGAACCCCTGTATCGACTGCAATCGCTATCTAAAATTTGAAAAGCTCTTCCACCGGGCGGAGGAATTGGGCTGTGACGCCATCGCCACCGGCCATTACGCCCGCATCACGCAGGAAAACGGCCGCTACCAGCTCCGCAAAGCGCGGGACGAGCGAAAGGACCAGAGCTATGTCCTCTACACCATGACCCAGGCGCAGCTGGCAAAGACCCTGTTTCCCCTGGGGGAGATGGAAAAGGCCGAAACCCGGGCGCTGGCGGCGGAGGGCGGCATGCAAAATGCCCAGAAGCCGGACAGCCAGGATATCTGCTTCGTCCCCGACGGCGATTATGCCGCCGCCATTGAGCGGCTGACAGGCGAAGCCGCGCCCTGCGGCGATTTTGTCGACCCGGCGGGGCATGTGCTGGGGCGGCACCGGGGGATTATCCGCTACACCATCGGCCAGCACCGTGGGCTGGGGCTGGACCTGCCGGTCAAGCGTTATGTCTGTGCGATCTGCCCGGCGGACAATACCGTCGTGCTGTCTGACAGCGCGGCCCTTTATCGGCGCGCGGCGTTTGTGGAGGATGTCAACTGGATCTCCGGGCAGATTCCGGCAGAGCCGGTGCGCTGCCGGGTAAAGATCCGCTACCGCCAGCCGGAGCAGGATGCCGTGGTCACGCCGCTGGACGGCGGCCGGGCGAAACTGGTATTTGACACGCCCCAGCGGGCCATCACGCCGGGCCAGGCGGCGGTGTTTTACGACGGCGATCTGGTCCTGGGCGGCGGCGTGCTGACGGCGCAGGAGGAAGCAGAATGAATCTATACGCGGATGCGCAGACGATTCTGCGCGAGGCCATCGCAGCGGTGCAGCCGGAGGCGGCGGTCACCCGGGCGCTGGCGCAGCTGCCGCCGTGCCATGGACGGCGTATTTTAGTCGCGGTGGGCAAGGCGGCCTGCCCGATGGCATCTGCTGCGCTGCAGGCCCTGGACGGGCATGTGCACGCGGGGATCGTTATCACAAAGCACGGCCACGGGGTGCCGCTGCCCGCGCCGCTGCAGGTGCTGGAGGCGGGGCACCCGGTCCCCGATGCGGCGACGTATACCGCGACGGCCCAAGCGCTGGCGCTGACGGCGAATTTGACCCCGGACGATCAGGTGCTGTTCCTGCTCTCCGGCGGCGGCTCGGCGCTGTTTGAGCAGCCGCTCCTGTCACCCCAGGAGCTGGCGGATGTGACGCAGCAGCTGCTGGCCTGCGGCGCGGCGATCACCCAGGTCAATACCATCCGCAAGCGCCTGTCTGCAGTCAAGGGAGGTCGGTTTGCGCTGCACTGCGCTCCGGCGCAGGTCTGGTCCGTCGTCTTGTCCGATGTCCTGGGCGACCGGCTGGATATGATCGCCTCGGGCCCGGCCTGCCCGGACCGCTCGACGGCAGAAGGGGCGATGGAGATCGTAAACAGATACGCCTTGCGGCTCTCACCCCAGGCGCTTGCCTGCCTGCGCCGCCCGACGCCAAGCGCGCTGCCCAACGCCCAGAGCATCGTCACCGGCAGCGTCCGCCAATTGGTGGATGCCGCGGCGCGGACGTGCAGGTGTCTGGGCTACGACGTAGAGATTTTGACAGACTGCCTGCAGAGCGAGGCCCGGGATGCGGGGCGCTGGCTGGCGCGGGAGGCCCTGGCAAGATCTGGCCCCCGGGCGCTGCTGGCGGGCGGCGAGACCGTCGTGCATGTGACGGGCCCGGGCCTGGGTGGGCGCAACCAGGAGCTTGCCCTGTCCGCGGCGGCGCAGATCGCGGGGCAGCGGGCGCTTGCCATTTTTTCCTTCGGCTCAGACGGAACAGACGGCCCGACGGACGCCGCCGGTGGCTATGTGGACGGCCAGACCCAAGCAGCTCTGGCGCGGCAAGGGATCTCAATTCCCGATGTGCTGGCCCGGAACGACGCATACCACGCGCTGGCGGCCTGCGGCGGCCTGATTAAGACCGGCCCGACGGGGACGAATGTCAATGATCTCAGCGTCGCGCTCCTCGGCCCGGAGCGGCAGGGGAATTATTAAGAAAATTTCTATTGATTCTGGCGTAAGATAGCTTTATACTGAAGAAAACAGAGCAATAGGAGGCATTGAACATGAAAAACTGTCCTGTGTGCAACGCACAGTTAAATGACGAAGCGGCATTCTGCACCCAGTGCGGCACACCGCTGCGGGATGGGCAGGGCCCTGCAGCGCAGGCCGCGCCCCAGCAAGAGGGCGAAACCGCGAACGCTGGCCCGGCGCCGGGCGCTGCGCCCCAGGCTGCATACCAGACGCCCCAGCAAAATCCGGCACAGGCCGCGCCGTACGTCGATCCGTATGACCACACGAAGGAATTCTCCGCCCAGGATATTTCCGATAATAAGGTCTTTGCGATGCTGATGTATCTCACAGGCTGGATCGGCATTATCATCGCGCTACTGGCCAGCAAGGAGTCACGCTATGTAGCGTTCCATCTGCGCCAGGCGCTGAAGATCGAGGTCGTGAGCATTTTGCTGGTGCTGATCTCCGCCGTGCTGTTCTGGACATTTATTATCCCCATTGCCGGCGGCGTGTGTATGATCATTCTGCTGGTGCTGCGGATCATCAGCTTCTTCCAGATCTGCAGCGGCAAGGCTAAGGAGCCTGCCATCATCCGTTCGCTGGGCTTCCTGCGCTGAACGATACAAAAACGGAACCGGCCATAATTTTGGCCGGTTCCGTTTTTTATCGCAGAAATACAGTGCGCTCAAATTGTGCGATGGATGGCGTCTGCAAAGGCGATTTGATCTTGCGCCTTGAAATAGGCCGAGCCTGCCACCAGGACATTGGCACCATTGCGGACGCAAGTTTTTGCGGTTTCAAGATTGACACCACCGTCGACCTCCAACTCACAGGTAGGGTTCTGGCGGTTGATCATTTCCCGGATCGCCGCGAGCTTTGGCATCATGTCCGCCATGAATTTCTGGCCGCCAAAGCCGGGCTCCACGGTCATGACCAGGATGAGATCGACCAGCTCCAGATACGGCGCGACAGCCTCCGCCGGGGTCTTCGGCTTTACGCTGATGGCGGCGCGGACGCCTGCCTGCCGGATGATCTGCAGTGCCTGCAGGTTGTGCTCCAGGGTATCGGCTTCGACGTGGATTGTGACGATGTCCGCCCCGGCCTTGCAGAATTCCTCTACATAGCGGACCGGCCGATCGATCATCAGATGAACGTCCAGCGGCAGATCGGTGATGCGCCGGATCGCAGCGACGACGGGCATACCAATGG
>CAUBQU010000116.1 GCA_958438185.1 uncultured Oscillospiraceae bacterium | reverse complement strand
GGGGGAGAGGTGTACGCGTGTATTTACGATCCCTAGCAGTCCAGGGCTTTAAGTCATTCCCCGATAAAACCGTCATTCAATTTGGCGACGATATCACAGCCATCGTCGGCCCCAACGGCAGCGGCAAATCGAATATTTCCGACGCCATCCGCTGGGTCATGGGCGAGCAGAGCACCAAGGCCCTCCGGGGCGCGAAGATGGAGGACGTCATCTTCGGCGGCACCCAAAAGCGCGCCCAGGTCGGCTTCGCCGAAGCGACGCTGACGCTGGATAATTCCGATGGCTCCCTGCCGTTAGATGCCCGGGAGGTCATGATTACCCGCCGCTACTACCGCTCCGGTGAGAGCGAATTTTACATCAACAAGCAGTCCGCCCGCCTGCGGGATATCAACGAGCTGTTTATGGATACCGGCCTCGGCCGGGAGGGCTACTCCAACATCAGCCAGGGCCGGATCGACGAGATCCTCTCCCTGAAAAGCGCCGACCGCCGCGAAATTTTCGAAGAAGCCGCCGGTATCTCCAAATACCGCCACCGCAAGGAGGAGACGGAGCACCGCCTGGCCAAGACGGATGAGAACCTCCTGCGCATCGGCGATAAGATCACGGAGCTGGAGCTCCAAGTCGAGCCCCTGCGCCAGCAGGCGGAGAAGGCGAAAAAATACCTCGCCTACCGCGACGAGCTCAAGGGCCTGCAGGTCACCCTCTGGCTCCAGCAGCTGGATAAGCTGACCGCCACGGCCCGCAAGGCCGAGCAGGACTTCACCTCCGCCAACTTTATCCTCCGCCAGGAGCACGACGCGCTGGACGCCCTCTATCGCAAGGCCGAGTCCCTGCAGCAGGCGCTGCAGCAGCGGGACCTGGCACTGGAGGCCCAGCGGGGCGCCGTCGGCGCCCAGGAATCGGCCCTCCAGCAGCTGGCGGGGCAAATTTCCGTCCTGCGCAGCCAGGCGGAAAATACGGCATCGAATATCGACCGCATCGCGGAAGAAATTTCTGCCCACGAAGCCCGGGCGGGGGGGATCGAAAGCCAGATCGCCCAGCGGCAGCAGCATTTAAAAGACCTGGCCGCCCAGGCAGACGCCCAGCGCCAGGCCCTGGAAAAGACCGAAGCCAGCTACGCCGCCGCCGTCGCCTCCGCCGGGGGCCTTGCCCAGCGGAACCTGACCCTTCGCACCGCCCAGGCAGACCGCCAGGCCCGCCAAGCCGGGCTCCAGGCAGACCTGAACGCCGCCGACGCTCAGCGCCAGCAGCTTGCCGAGACCCGCGCCCAGCAGGCGGACGACAGCGCCGCCGCCGCCAGCCGCCTGGCCCAGGCCCAAGCCCAGGCCAGCGCCTGCGCCGACGCGCTGGAAAAGGGCCGCGCCGCGGTCCTGGCCACGAAAAACGCCCTGGCGGGCTACGAGATGCGCCGCGCCAGCCGCCAGGCCAAGCGCCAGCAGCTGCAGGAGCAGTTTGACGCCCAGCGCGTCCAGTGCAGCACGCTCCAGGCCCAGGTCAAATTGTATGAGGACATGGAGCGCGCCTACAAGGGTTTCTCCGAAGCCGTCCGCACCGTCATGCACCAGCGGGACCAGGGCGTTTTGCACAATGTCTACGGCACCGTCGCCCAGCTCATCCGCACCGACGACGACTACACCGTCGCCATCGAGACCGCCCTCGGCGGCGGGATGCAGCATATGCTCGTCGCCACCCAGGCAGACGCCAAGGCCGCCATGCAGCTATTAAAGCGGCAAAATTCCGGCCGCGCGACGTTTTTGCCCGTCGATACGATGCAGGGCAATCTCCTCCGGGAGCCGGGGCTGGACCAGACCCCGGGGTTTCTCGGCATCGCCGCCGACCTTATCACCTTTGACCCGCGCTTTACCGGCGTCATGCGCTATCTGCTGGGCCGCATCGTCGTGATGCGGGACCTCACCAGCGCCATCGCCGCCGCCAACCGCTTCCGCCACCGCTTCAAGATCGTGACGCTGGACGGCCAGGTCATGAACGCCGGCGGCTCCATGACCGGCGGCTCCGTCGCCCGGTCCGCGGGCTTCCTGACCCGCGCCAATGAGCTTGCCCGCCTGCGCCAGCGCCTGGAGGAGATGACGGCGAATCAGCAGAATTTAGACCGCCAGCTCCGCGAAGCCATCCGCGCCGCGGAGGAGGCCGCCTTTGAATGCGAGACGGCCAGCGGGCAGCTTCGCCAGCAGGAGGACGAGGTCCTCCGCTTGACCGGCGAGCAGCAGCAGCACAAGGTCCTGCTGGACGCCATCACCGCCGCCATGGCCTCCGCCCAGCGGGAGGCCGCCGCCGCCCAGACCCAGTTTGATGCCTGCGACGCCAAATGCGCCGCCCTGCGCGCCCAGCTGGACGCGCTCTCCCAGGAGATTGCCGCCGGTGCCGCCGACCTGGCCCAAGCCGGGGCCGACGAAGCCGCCGCCAGCGATGAGAGCGCCAAGACCTCCGACGAAATTTTACGCCTGAAGCTCGCCATCTCCGCCTTAGACGCCGAGGGGACGACCCAGCGCGACGCCATCGCCCAGCTGACCCAGCTCCAAGCCCAGCTCCAAGGCGACCGGGCCGAAAAGGAGGCGCTCCTCTCCCAATACCAGGCCCAGCTGCAGGCCCACAACGCCGCCCGCACGGACCTGGAAGCCAAGCATGCCGCAGATGGCGAGGCCCTCGCCGCCGCCCGCCAGGCCCTGCAGGCCGAACTGCAGGCCCGCAAAGCCCTGGAGGAGCAGAAGACGAAGGCCGAGCGCGGCGCCCAGGAGAAAAACAAGGATATTTTAAATATGGAGCGCGAATGCGCCCGCTTAGAGCAGAAAAAGCTCTCCGCCGAGCTGGAAGAGAAGCAGATCATCGACAAGCTGTGGGACACCTACCAGCTCACCCGCTCCACCGCGCCGGACGCCGGGGCTGAGATCGAATCGACGGCCACCGCCCAGCGCCGCATCGCCGAGCTCAAACGAAAGCTTGGCCAATTGGGGACGCCGAACCTCGGCGCCGTCGAAGAATTTGACCGCGTCAACGAGCGCTACCAGTACCTGTCTGAGCAGCGCGACGACGTCGTCCACGCGAAAAATGACCTCCTTGCCGTCATCAAGGACATCACGACCCAGATGACCGAGATCTTCACGACGGAGTTTGCCAAGATCAACACGTACTTCGGCCAGACCTTCACCGAGATGTTCGGCGGCGGCAAAGCGTCGCTGGCGCTGGACGACCCGTCCCAGCCCCTTTCCTGCGGCATCGAGATCAACGTCCAGCCCCCCGGCAAGCAGCTCAAGACGATCACGCTGCTCTCCGGCGGCGAAAAAGCCTTCGTCGCCATCGCCCTGTATTTCGCGATCCTGAAGGTCCGCCCGACGCCGTTCTGCATGCTCGACGAGATCGACGCCGCCCTGGACGACCGCAACGTCGAGCGCTTCGCCAACTACCTGCGCACCTTCTGCAATAAGACCCAGTTCATCGTCGTGACCCACCGCCGCGGCACCATGGAAGCGGCGGACGTCCTCTACGGCGTGACGATGCAGGAGCAGGGCGTTTCGAAGATCCTCCACCTGGACCTGAACCAGATGGAGCAGATCCTGAAACTGGAAAAGAAATGAGGAATACCCCATGGGATTTTTTGACAAAATCAAATCGGGCCTGACGAAGACCCGCAAAGCAATGGCCTCGAGCCTCGGCAGCGTCTTCTCCTTCTCGGAAATTGACGACGATTTTTACGACGAGCTGGAAGAATGCCTCATCCTCGGCGACCTGGGGGTGAACACCGCTGTCAAAGCCGTCGACGCCCTCCGGGCCCGGGTCAAGGCCGAGCGCCTGAAATCCGCCGAGGACGTCAAAGCCGCCCTCCGGGAAATTTTGACGGAGATGCTGGAAGTCGGCGATCTGAACCTGAACCTCGAGACCCAGCCGTCGATTATCTTGATGATCGGCGTCAACGGCGTTGGCAAGACGACGACGATCGGCAAGCTGGCCCACCAGCTGCAGCAGCAGGGGAAGAAGGTCCTCCTCTGCGCCGCCGATACCTTCCGCGCCGCCGCCGCCGAGCAGCTGGAGATCTGGGCCAAGCGCGCCCAGGTCGAGCTGATCCGCCAGGGCGAGGGGGCCGACCCCGCCTCCGTCGTCTACGACGCCATCTGCGCCGCCAAGGCCCGCCACTGTGACGTCATCCTCTGCGATACCGCCGGGCGCTTGCATAACAAGCAGAACCTCATGAACGAGCTGCAGAAGATCGCTAAGATCATCGCCCGGGAGCTGCCCGACGCCAGCCGCGAGACGCTCCTGGTCCTGGACGGGACGACGGGGCAGAACGGCCTGCTCCAGGCCAAGCAATTCAGCGAGGTCGCCGATGTCACCGGCATCGTCCTGACGAAGCTGGACGGCACCGCCAAGGGCGGCATCGTCATCGCCGTGGCGGACACGCTGCAAATTCCCGTCAAGCTCATCGGCGTCGGCGAGCAGATCGACGATCTCATGCCCTTCCAGAGCGCCGACTTTGTCCAGGCGCTGCTGTGAGCCCGGGGAGGGGAGAAGCAGGTATGAAATTTGTCCTGGCAAGCCAGAATGTCCATAAGCAGCGGGAGCTGCAGGAAGTCCTCGCGCCCTATGGCGTGGAGCTGCTGCTCCAGCGGGACCTGGGCGTTCAAATCGACGTCGACGAGACGGGGGCGACGTTCGCCGAAAACGCCCGCCTGAAAGCGGACGCGGCCTTGCGCGCCACCGGCCTTGCCGCCATCGCCGACGACTCCGGCCTGATGGTCGATGCCCTGGGCGGCGCCCCCGGCGTCTACTCCGCCCGCTACGGCGCCCCGGATTGCAAGACGGACGCCGACCGCAACAAGAAATTACTCGCCGCCCTGGAAGGCGTCCCCGACGAAGCGCGCACCGCCCGCTTCGTCTGCGCCCTGTGCTGCGCCCTGCCGGATGGCAGGCGGATCGAGGCCGAGGGCGCGTGCCCCGGCGTCATCACCCGGGCCCTTTGCGGCGAGGCGGGCTTTGGCTACGACCCGCTGTTTTACATCCCGTCCCAGGGCAAAACGTTTGCCCAGCTGGACGCAGCGACGAAAAACGCCCTCTCCCACCGGGGCCGGGCCATCCAAGAATTTATGAAACAACTGCAAAAGGAGCTTCCATATGCTGACAAGTAAACAGCGCGCCCAGCTGCGCGCCCAGAGC
>CAUBQU010000115.1 GCA_958438185.1 uncultured Oscillospiraceae bacterium | reverse complement strand
CGTCTGGACAATGCGGCCCTGGTGGAAGGTCAGGGCGCAGAAGCTGCATCCGCCGAAGCAGCCTCGGTTGGAAACCAGGCTGAATTTGACCTCCTGCAGCGCCGGGACGCCCCCTAACTTTTCATAGCTGGGGTGATAGTTCCGGCAATAGGGCAGGGCATAGACCGCGTCCATCTCCTGCTGGGACAGGGGCCTCTGCGGCGGATTTTGCACGACGTAGACGCCGCCGGGGTAGCGCTCCGCCAAACGCTTGCCGGAAAAGGGATCGGTATTGGCATATTGCAGGGCAAAGCTGCGGGCATAGGCTTTTTTGTTTGCGGAAATCTCCGCAAATTCCGGCAGCTGGAGATATTGCCGCCCGTCTGTAATGTCCTTTGTCTTGTAGCAGGTGCCTTCAATGTAAGTGATCTCGCTGGGGGCCAGGCCGTCGTTCAGCGCGTCCGCCACGGCGACAATGCTGCGCTCGCCCATGCCGTAGAGCAGCAGGTCCGCCTGACTGTCGAGTAAAATAGAGCGCTTGACCTTGTCGGACCAGTAGTCGTAATGCCCCAGGCGGCGGAGGCTTGCCTCAATGCCGCCGATGAGGATAGGCGTATGCCGGTAGCGCTGGCGGATGAGGTTGCAGTAGACGATCGTCGCGTAATCCGGGCGCTTTCCGCTGACGCCGCCGGGGGTGAAGGCGTCGGTCTTTCGGTGGTGATGGGAGACGGTATAGTGGTTGACCATGGAGTCCATATTGCCGCCGGTGACGAGGAAGCCTAGGCGCGGCTCCCCCAGGGCGGTGATGGAATCCGGGTCCCGCCAATCCGGCTGGGAGAGAATGCCGACTTTGTAGCCCGCGTGCTCCAGTACCCGGCTGATGATGGCGTGGCCAAAGGACGGGTGGTCGACATAGGCGTCGCCGATGATATAGACGAAATCACATTGGGTCCAACCCCGGGCTTCCATATCGCGCCGGGAGATGGGTAAAAATTCTTGCATCGCCTGCTCCTTTACTTGCCGCCGGTGGAGCCAAAGCCGCCAGCGCCCCGGTCCGTCTCAGTCAGGGCCTCAGCGCATTGAAAGTCCACCGTCAGATACGGGGTCAGGATGAGCTGGGCAATGCGGTCGCCGGGCTCGATGGTGCGGGCGGCGTCGCTGTGGTTGTGCAGCGCGATGAGGACCTCGCCCCGGTAGTCCGGGTCGATGACGCCGACTTTGTTGGCCGGGGCCAGGCCCTGCTTGCAGGCCAGGCCGCTGCGGGCATAGATCAGCCCGGCAAATCCCGTGGGGATCTCCAGGGCGATGCCGGTGGGAAGGAAGGCTGTCTGGCCCGGGGCGATGGTCACCGGAGCGTCCAGGCAGGCGTAAAGATCCGCCCCGGCCGCGCTGGCGGAGGCGTAGTGCGGCGGCTTTGCGCCGGTGCGCAGGCATTTTACTCGGAGCGTTTGCATGTTTTTTCCCCCTCTTTCTCATCGGTCCAAAGCACGACGTGCCCGGCCTGTTCTGTTTTGCGCAGGTCGATCAGGCGCTGGTTTTCCGAGCCGCGGAAGCGCAGCTGCAGCTTTTTCTTGGCCAAGACGAATTCCCCGTCCACCAGGACATCTACCAAGCTGAGTAGCGCCCGGGTGACGGCGCCGTCGCCGATCTTCCCGGCGGCAAGATCGTCGTAGAGATAGCCGGAGAAGCACCAGATGTTCTTTTCCGGATAAGCCTGCTTGACCTGCCGGACCAGGTCCAGCAGGACCGGCTGATTCTCCGGCTCCATGGGCTCGCCGCCCAGCAGCGTCATCCCGGCAATGTAATCCGGCTGCAGAAGTTGCAGAAGCTCGTCCACTGTGTCCTGGGTGAAAGGCTGGCCGTAGGAAAAGTCCCACGTCTGGGGCTGGAAGCAGCCGGGGCAGTGGTGCCGGCAGCCGGAGACGAACAGCACGACCCGCACCCCCGGGCCATTGGCAATGTCACAATTTTTGATCACAGAATAATACATGATGCGTTCCTCAATTCCCGCGCGGCAAAATCGCCCGCTGGTTTTTTGTTATTATACCAGCTTCCGGGAAAAACCACAAGTAGCCGCGCAGAGAATGGAAAATGGTTTGCATTTTTGCAAAAAGCCGTTATACTAAAAGAAAACGGAGTGTGAGGTGCGTTTTTTATGTTTTCTTATGAAGATCGCTGCATTTATCGCCGCAGTCCGCTGATCGAAGTGATCTGTCAGCTGCGTTTTCCCGCAATTTTGCGCATTGATGCGCAGGCACCGGCCCAGTTTCAGGAGGCCATCCGGGGCGACTACCCCCAATTCTCCCAGCGGATGGAGAATCTGCCGCCTCGGAAGGAGGGCGGAAAGCTGGTGCCCCAGGGGACGCAGCCGAATTATCAATTCCTCGCCAAGGACAACCAATGGAAGGTGAACCTGACCAAGAATTTTATCAGCCTGTCGACGAATCACTATACCCGTTGGGAAGACTTTGCCAAGCGGCTGGATAAGGTCCTGGCGGCGTTTATCCGGCTGTATCAGCCGGCGTATTTTGAGCGGGTGGGCCTGCGGTTTATCAATTCCATCTCCCGCCGTGCGCTGGAGCTGGAGGGGGCCCAGTGGCGCGAGCTGCTGCAGCCGGGATTCCTGGGTCTGCTTGCCGAACCGGATATAAAGGAGCAGGGTGTTATGGGCGAGGGGCAGCGGTATGACCTGCCGCTGGCCGGCGGCTGCCGGGCGAAGATCCAGTCCGCCCCGGCGATGATGCAGCGGAAGGACCTGCGCACGCAGCAGGAACAGAAGGAGGCCGTGTTTATCCTGGACCTGGATATTTATATGAGCGGCCAGGTCGAAGCGCCCCACGCCGCCGCCGCACTGCAGACGGCGCACCTGCAGGCAGACAGCATCTTCCGTGGGGCCCTCACACCTGTACTGCACGAGGCCATGGACCCGATGCAGCCGTAACGCGGAACGAAAACAGAATCTATAACGTGCAGCGCCGCCGGGCAGATCCTGGCGGCGTTGCTTTTTATAGTTGACAGACGGCGGAAAATCGGGTACTATTTGTTAGAGAAGTAGGAAAAGTGGGAATTTGTACCACGGTGATCGTTTTCTATCTATTTTTAATGTATGTAACGGGAGGTGACGGCCTGTGCCGCGGGGAAAGCATCGGTTGGGTATGCCCAAGGGAAAGCATATATTTGGCACGGCGCGGGTCGGCGATAAGGGCCAGATCGTCATTCCAAAGCAGGCGCGGGCGCTGTTCGGCATCCAGCCGGGCGATACGCTGCTGCTTCTGGGCGATGAAGAGAGCGGCATCGTCATCACAAAGCCGGAGGTCGTGAACGATCTGGCGTGCCAGGTCTTGGAGCGGGTCAATCCGGGCCAGCGTTTGGAGGAAGAGGAGTGAGCGCAATGGATCGGGAAATGGAACTGCAATATGAAAAAATGGGCATCAGCCCGGCGGTATACGCCTACGGCGAGGCGGTGTTGGAGCGGCTGACCGAGCGGTTTGCCGCGGTGGACCGGGTGGCGGAGCACAACCAGGCCAAGGTCCTGCACGCCATGCAGAAAAACCGGGTCAATGCCACCTGCTTTGCCGCCACGACGGGCTACGGCTATGACGACCTGGGCCGGGACCGGCTGGAGCAGGTCTATGCCGACTGCTTCCATACGGAGGCGGCCCTGGTGCGGCCCCAGATCACCTGCGGCACCCATGCGCTGACGGTGGCGCTGTCGGCCAATCTGCTGCCGGGGGATGAACTGCTCTCCCCGGTGGGCGGCCCGTATGATACGTTGGAGGAGGTCATCGGCATCCGCGAGAGTCCTTGCTCCTTGAAGGAATACGGCGTCAGCTACCGGCAGGTGGACCTGCTGCCCGACGGCACGTTTGACTACCCGGCCCTCCGGGCAGCCATCGGCGAAAAGACGAAGCTGGTGACCATCCAGCGCTCCAAGGGCTATGCTACCCGGCCGACGTTCAGCGTCGAGCAGATCGGTGAGCTGATCGCCTTCTGCAAAAGCGTCAAGCCGGATGTGATCTGCATGGTGGATAACTGCTACGGCGAATTTGTCCAGACGAAGGAGCCCAGCGATTTTGGGGCGGATATGGTCGTCGGCAGCCTCATTAAGAATCCCGGCGGCGGCCTTGCGCCCATCGGCGGGTATATCTGCGGGACGAAGGCGTGCGTCAGCCGCTGCGCCTTCCGGCTCTCGGCCCCGGGCCTTGGCCAGGAGGTCGGCGCGAATCTGGGTCTGCTGCCGTCTTTGTACCAGGGGCTGTTTTTGGCGCCGACGGTCGTCTCCGGGGCGATCAAGGGCGCGATCTTTGCTGCCAATATCTATGAGAGCCTGGGCTATCCGGTGATCCCCAACGGGTCGGAGCCCCGCTATGATATCATCCAGGCCGTGACGCTAGGTTCCCGGGAGGCCATGCTGGCCTTCTGCAAGGGCATCCAGGCCGCCGCGCCGGTGGATAGCTATGTCGACCCTGTGCCGTGGGCTATGCCGGGCTATGAGTCGGAGGTCGTCATGGCGGCGGGTGCGTTTGTCCAGGGCAGCTCCATCGAGCTCTCGGCCGACGGGCCGATCCGCCCGCCCTATGCCGTCTATTTCCAGGGTGGCCTGACTTGGTATCACGCCAAGACGGGTATCCTGATGAGCCTACAAAAGATGGTGGATGCCGGACTGGTCACTTTAAAATAAACAAGGAAAATATACAGAGAGGAAAGAAAAATTATGTGGTTTTGGTTGTCTCTGGCCGCGTTGCTGTTTTGGAGCGGGTCGGATCTGTTTTCAAAAATCGGCTGCCGCAGCCAGTCGGACCGGTACAGCCATCTGAAGATGGTTATGGCCGTCGGCGTTGTGATGGGGCTGCATGCGGCATATGAAATTTTCGTCGGTGGGGTGGAGATCAATTTCCAGATCATCCTGACCTATCTGCCGGTATCGGCGCTGTACATTCTCTCCATGGCCATGGGGTATCTGGGGCTGCGGTTTATTGAGCTGTCCATCTCCTCGCCCATCTGCAATTCCTCTGGCGCGCTGGTGGCGGTGCTGTGCCTGCTGACCGGCGGGCTGGATGCGGAGATCCAGGGGCTGAGCCGGGTGCTGGTCCTGGCGGCAGTGGCCCTGGTGTGCGTGGGCGTTGTCGGTCTGGGGGTCGTCGAATCCCGGGAGGATGACGCGCTGCGTCATGCCCGGCAGGAAAAGTCCAATTA
>CAUBQU010000114.1 GCA_958438185.1 uncultured Oscillospiraceae bacterium | reverse complement strand
ACCTCCCACACAGCCTCCGGCATCGTCACCGGCTTGCCGCGGGGAATCAGGTAACCCTTACCGTTCAGGCTGGCGTAAATCGCCGCAGGCTCCCCCACCGGCGCCAGCGGTACGACCTTCGTCTCCATGCGGCGCAAAGGGTCCAGCGCCTTGCTGGACGCAGGCCCCTGTTTGGGCTGCGGCTCCTGCTTCTGCTTTGTCTCTGCCATATTCGCTCCTTTTCCATCGCCCGGCAGGTCGCCCCGCCGGGCATCCGCTTTCCTTATTCGTGCCAGTTTGCCTCGTCCACGCCGGAGTTGGTCGCCGTGGAGTAGATGCACAGCATACGCTCCGGATAGAGAACCCGCGCCGCGTGGGACATCTTGCCGCCGATCGTGCTGAACTGGTTCAGCGGGCCGCCCGCCTGGTCCTTGCTCTTGACGATCATCTCCATCCCCGCGCCCTCCGGGTCCACCACGCCGAAGGCGTCCCGGCCGAAGACCATTGTGGCATAGGCCGCATTCTGCACACCGTCCGCCTTGAGCTCTCTTGCGCCGTTGCCCGGCAGCAGGCAATCCCCGCTGGCCCAGGTGTAGCCGGCCGGAGCCGTCGCCGTATAAATCGCCTTGCCGGCGGTGTCAACGCCCGTCACCTTGAGCCGGTGCGTCGCGGCGTCGCCGTCCTGCAGCAGCACATACTGGCCGATCAGCGCCGCATAATCCGCCGTGCCGGAGGTCAGCGTCTCCGTGACGGTGAACTTGTAGGCCCCGGTCTGGCCGTAGGTCACCGCCGTGCCCGCCGTGGCCGCTGCGCCCGCCGTCAGCGTCAGATAGCGCTGGCTGGCCGAAAACAGGCTTGCACCCACCAGCACCGGTGCCTGCGGCGTCTCGATGAAGCGCACCCCGTGCAGCTCGCCGATCTCACCGGTGAAGATCTCCTCCACCGCCGCATACTGGTGCGCGTTGATCCAGTCCGAGTCCTTGCGCAGGTCATACGCTACCGAGGGGTGAATGACCGCCACATACTTGCCGTCGATGGTCGGGGCCTTCGCCTTCTTGAGGGCCGTTGCCGCCCGGGCGACCAGGTCCGCCGTGAATTTGGCGTTTTTGTCCATCTTCCAGACCACGCTGTTTTCAGTGGAGCCGCTCGGGGCGACCATCACGCAGCTACACCCTGCAAGAATCGCGTCCCGCGTCAGCTTGTCCGCCTTGCTGCCCATCGCCGCGCCGACCTCCTCCGTCGCGCCCAGGATGGTGTCGTCGATGGCGTGCAGCTCCAGCTGGTCAGAGACCGAGACATACTCGCCATACTGGGCAATCGCCACGTTCAGGCTGGTCTGGCCGAACTTCTTGCCCTCCGGAATCACACCCTCCACCAGCTTGTCCGGCTCCGGCAGGGTGTTCCATTTGCGCCACTCGACGGTCTTGCCATGGTTGCGCGGCAGGGCTTGATGCTTGCCCAGCTGCCCGTAGATCGCTTCGTCTCTGGCGTTTTCCAGCAGCTCCGTGTCGTAGTAGGTCTTCATGGTGCTGCTCATTGCACCGGTCGCCGCCGTCGCGCCGGTGTTGGCGTTTGCCGTGCCGGTCGTCGTGTTGACAACGCTGCCGCCGTCTGCGAACAGCTGCAGGTCGATTTCGTATTTCTTCATGTACTTGCTCCTTTCCCGCTTCCTTCGGCAGCCGCTACAGGATGATTTTCTCCCCCCGCGCCACACGGCGGCGGATGTCCTGCCGCTGCTGCCTGGATAAATGCTTAACGTCTACGCCGGTCAGGATTCCCCCTTGAGGTCTCCCGCCGTTCTCTGCCGGCCGCGCACGATTCGCTGCCACCGACGCCGCCACCTGCTGTGCCCCCCTCTGCTGAGCCGCCAGGGCCACGCCGGAAATAATTTCGTCCCGGTGCAGCATTTCGTATACCGTGCGCACCGGATTCGTCGCCCCGGCGGCCTGGAGGGCCTGCAGGGTGCGCACTGCCTGGGTGTTCTCCATCAGCTGCCCAAAATCCAGCCCGGGGTACACGCTCTGCCGCAGCTGGTCCGCCTCCTGGGCCAGCGCGTCAAAGGCGCGGCGGCTCTGCTCCTGCTGTGCCTGCTCCCGCTGTGCCTGCCGCATTCCCGCAAGCTCGCGCCGCATCGTCGAATTTTCCGTGCGCATGCGCAGCTGCTGCAGGTATTGGTCCGTCCCCACGCCCGCTTCCATCGCAGCCGCGTCCACGATCCCCTCGTTGCTCAGCAGCGCCTGGCGCAGCTGGTCCGGGTCGATCTCTGCCGCGTCGTCAATCTTCTGGCCCGTCAGCTCTGCCAGGGTAATCAGCAGCTCGCTCACCTTGCCGTCCCGCTCCTTGCGCGCATCGTCGTCGCGGAATCGCTTGCGCAGGATATCCTGCACCCTCTGGTCAAACTCCTGCTTGTACTCCCCCTTGATCAGCTCCTCAAAGCTGCGTTTGCCGGTCTGTGCCTGCGCTTCGGCGCCCGGGGCCGCGCCTTCGTCCGTCTGTCCGCTGCCCTGTTCCGCCGCCGCGTCCGGCGTCTGGTCCTGGGCCGCCGCAAGCGGTGCCTCCCGTTTTTGCTGCCTGCGCCGTGCGCGCTCCGCCTGTCGCGAAGTGTGCGGCTGCCGCAGCTGCTCCCCGGCGTCGGGAGCCGTTACGCCCGTGTCTGCTGCTGCCGCGCCGCCGTCTCCGGCCTCTCCGCCGGCGGCAGCGCCGTCGGCAAACAGCTGCAGATTGATCTTGTTGTTTTCCATGCGTTTTCCCTCCTGCGGTAGCCCGCGAGCCCTGCGCCGTGCCTTCGGCCAATGGCCAGCCGGTCGGCGCCTTTTTTCTTACAGTATCAAATTTTCCGCCAAAATGTCACCGCACCCGTGCAGCGCCACGCACTGCGGGTATTCCTCCGCAATCACAGCAAGGCCGCGCAGGCAGAAGCGCGCCGCCGCCCGCTCCTGTGCCGTATCACACCGGAGCAGCAGGTTGCCCGGCTCCCAGGTCTCCACGCAGTCGCCCGGCAGGTTGGCAAGCAGGGTATATAAGATCCCGCTCACTGCCGCGCAGACGATATCTCCCCCGGCCTCTGCATACCCCGCGTGCCCCGTGCATCGCAGCAGCCCCGTGTCCGCCTCATAGCGTACCGCGATCATCGCCGTTTACCTCGGCGCCGACGCGCTGCGGGCCCGCTCCTTCGCAGCGGACACAAACGGGTGCTCCGCCTGGCTTTCCGTCTCCGTCACCGTGTCCGCACCGTCCTGCTGTGCCGTGCCCGGCCCAGGCTGTGCGCCCCGCCCGCTGACGTCCGGCTGTATGCCCGCCTGACCTTGCAGAATCGCCATCGCCTGCTCCAGCATCCTTGCCATCTGGCTCTGCTGCTGCACCTTTTGCTGCAGCCGGTCCTTGCCCTTAAAGTCCATCATGTCCAGCATCATCAGCGTCTGCTCCGCCATGTCCGGCCGGAACGCGCCCATGCTGAAGAGCTGCACCGCCAGCTCGTTGTAGCTCTCCTTCGTGTATGGATTCTCCTTCTGGGCCTGCACGTCAATGTCAAACTGCGGCACGCGGATTCCGCCGTCCTCCGTCTGTGCCGCAATGCCCGTGTTGTCAAAGGCGATGTATTCCTCCTGCCCCATCTGCCCGGTGATGCGGAAGCTGCGCTGCACGTCGTAAAACTGCCGGATCAGCTCAATGCAGAGGTAGACAATCTGCTCAAACGCCCGGTAGCCCGCCTTCTCCGCGTCGCGGCTGAGCTTCCCCGCCGCCTCCTGCAGCGACGCAATGCCCGCCGCCGAGGTGACGGACGCCGTCACGCCGCCCGTCGCCGCGTCCCGGTTGCCCAGCGTTTCCTTGATCTCGTTGATCCGGCTGTCCAGCACGTTCAGGTAGATCCCCGGCAGCGTCACCGGGCGGATCTGCTTCACCGCGTCCTCCCCCAGGTTGCCGCCCGCGTGGATGAAGTGGTTGCCGAAGTCGGCATATTCCTCCTCGTTCACGCCGCTGTCCTGCCGGATGAACCAGCGCGGCGTCGCCGAGGCCAGCGCATTTTCCATAATCGCGCCCGTCAGCTTGTCGATGTATTGCTGCGTCGTCTTGCCATAGTCGATGTACCCGTACCCGCAGCAGCTGCCCTCGATCGGAAAAAGCGGATCCAGCACAAACGGGTATCGCCCGTGGGCATACCAGCCCGCCGCGTAGTCTTCCTCGTTTTCCGTGGCAAAGAGAACGGTTTCCCCGCAGTACTTGCAGTAGTGCAGCACACCCCGCCGTTTGTAGTAGCAGTCCACCACCAGCGCCTTGTCATCCGTCCGCACCGCGTCATCGTACACAAATTCGCTCACCGTCAGCGGCCCCCGGCTCATCGCCTTGCCCTCCAGCGCCGGGTAGTGCTCCTGCAGCCGCTCCTTGTCCGCCAGCGCCAGGTGGAATATATACGCGCTGTCCTGCAGGTCCTCCACCCCCGGCTCCCAAAAGAGATTCAGCAGGTTGATCTTGCAGATCGCAATGTCCCCCAGGCCTCCCAGCTTGCTTCCGTCCCAGGTGACCTGGTAGCACCCGGTCCCGCCCTTGAGCTTTTGCCACCAACAGTCCGAGTAGACCCGCTCAAACTCCGTCTGCCGCAGAATCGCCGGGATGATGGACGATAGTTTCCGTGCCTCCTCCCGGTCCCCCGGCTCATGCGGCAGGCAGCTACACGTCGGGTATGCGTCCATCGCATCGGCGTGCTTCTGCATGATTACATTCGCCAGCCATGCCGATTTGTCCGCGTCCCGGGCCGTCGTGTTGCGCATCCCGTCCGAATGCCGCAGCTTCCACCACTGCTCGTTTTCAATCAGCCGCCGCTCCAGATTCACCTTCCCCGCCTTGTAGCGCTGCAGAATCTCGTTAAACCTCCGGATCTGTTCCACGCCAATGGCCGCCGTCTTGCTCGCCCCTTCCACTTCGCCCGCCTCGCGCTCCTGCTGCACCAGCCCGGCCGCGCCGGGCGGCTCGTCCGGCATTCGTCCGCCCGCTTCCGGCGCAGCCATATCGCGCGGCGGTAGGCCGGGATCCGGCAAGCCTATCGGCCGTGTTTCGCCCCGCGTCGCGGCCGCATCCAAGGGCGCCCCCGCACCCAGCGCCTCCTCGTCCGGCGGCTGCTGCGTGTCCATCTGCGCTGCTGCCTCCTGCCGCAGCCGTTCCCGTTCTTCTCTTGTCATCTTGCCCGCGCCTCCTTACGCAAATTGATTCAGCGGGTCGCTCAGCGGTACCCGCTTCTCCTCCTTCGTCACCGGGCGGATCGGCCGCGCCATGCACATGTAGC
>CAUBQU010000113.1 GCA_958438185.1 uncultured Oscillospiraceae bacterium | reverse complement strand
GGCTTATGGAGCGGATTTGTTTGGTGGAGGACGACCCGGATATTGTGCAGATGCTGCGGGCATTTTTGCAGCAGGAGGGGTTTTCTGTGTGCCATGCGGCGGGCCAGCAAGGCGCGCTGGAGCTATTGGCACAGGATGCTGCGGACCTTTTGCTGGTGGATATTTCTCTGGCGGATGGCAACGGCTTTGCAGTCTGCTCTGCTGCGAAGGACAAAAATCTGCCGGTGATCTTCCTGACGGCTTCCGGCGATGAATACAGCGTCGTTGCGGGGCTGGATATGGGGGCGGACGATTATGTCGCAAAGCCCTTCCGGCCACGGGAGCTTGTCTCGCGGATCCGCAGTGTGCTGCGCCGTTCCGGCGGCGCGCGGCAGATCACCTGCGGTGACCTCACATTGGATCTGGTCAAGGGCCGCGCCTTAAAAAAGGGGCAGGACCTGTTCCTTTCTACGTTGGAATATCGGCTCCTGGCTGCCCTGGCGACGAACCGGGGGCAGACCCTGAGCCGGAGCCGCCTTCTCGAAGAGATCTGGGACGCGGCAGGGGAATTTGTCAATGACAACACGCTGACGGTTTATATCAAGCGTCTGCGGGAAAAAATTGAGGATAATCCGCAGGACCCCCGGTATATTGTAACGGTCCGCGGCGCGGGATATCGGATGTTATGAGTCAGCTGCTGCAGAACACGGAATTTCGGCGGCGTGCGCTGCTGCTTTTGGTGGTGAGCGCGATCGCCTGCGCGGTTGGCTTTGTGGTGGGGCTGGCTTGCGGGTTGCTGGTCCTGGCAGTCTGCCTGTTCTTCTTGTTGTATAATTTGGTGACGAGCCTGCGGCGGGACCGCCAAATGGAAGCGCTGAGCCAATGCATTGACCAGGCCCTTTATGGGCGGGACGGCGCGCTTCTTTCCGCCTGCCAGGAGGGAGAGCTTGCCATTTTGCAGACGCAGCTGCAAAAACTGCTCATCCGGCTGCGGCAGAGCAGTGCGCGCGACCAGGAGGACAAGGCCTTCCTGCGGGACTCCATTGCGGATATTTCCCATCAGCTGCGCACGCCGATGACGAGCCTGAATCTAATTGCCGCGATGCTGCCGGAAGTCGGGGCGGACCCGGTCCGGCAGCGGGAGCTGCAGCAGCAGCTCAATCAATTGCTGCAGCGCATTGATTGGCTGGTGGACGCGCTTTTGAAGCTGGCAAAAATTGATGCGGGGACAGCCTATTTTCGGTGTGACGCGCTGGATGCGGTGCAGGTCCTGCGGCAAGCGGCGGAGCCCCTGGAGATCGCGCTGGAGATCCGGGAGATCACGCTGCAGGTCACGGGTTCCGGCAGCTATACCGGCGACGGCGCTTGGTCTGCTGAGGCGCTGGGGAATATCCTAAAGAACTGCATGGAGCATGTGCCGCAAGGCGGCAAGATCCAGGTGGCGATCTCGCAGACGCCGCTTTACACACAGCTCCGCCTGCAGGATACCGGCCCGGGCTTTGCGCCGGATGATCTGCCGCACTTGTTTGAGCGGTTTTATAAGGGGCAAAATGCGGCGGCCAACAGCTTTGGCATTGGCCTTGCCCTGGCACAGCGCATTATTTCCGCCCAGAATGGGACCATACGCGCGCAAAACGCGCCGGAAGGCGGTGCGCTGTTTACTGTCCGGTTTTATCACAGCGTGGTATGATCGGCTGCGCAGCAGCGCAGTATCGCACTTTGTGACGTAATTGTCACCGCCCCGTCACGCATGGGGCGGTGATTTTCTTTATACTAAAGAGGAAGAAGATGATCCTACGAGAAAGCGAGGCTAAGTATGGAATTATTACGGATCGAACATCTGACAAAAGTATATGGAAGCGGAGAAAATGAAGTGCGGGCGCTGGATGATGTCAGCTTTTCTGTTCCGAAGGGGCAGTTTTTAGCGATCATTGGCCCCAGTGGGTCGGGCAAATCGACGCTCTTGCATATCCTCGGCGGGGTGGACCGGCCGACCAGCGGCACGGTTTGGGTCGATGGGCAGGACGTCTACGCTCAGAATGAGGAGCAGCTTGCGATTTTTCGCCGCCGGCAGGTGGGGCTGGTTTATCAGTTTTACAATCTGATCCCTGTTTTGAATGTGACGGAGAATATGACGCTGCCGCTGCGGATGGACGGCCGGAAGGTCAACCCCCAGCGCTTGGCGGAGATGGTGGAGATCCTGGGGCTCCGGGGCCGGGAGCGGCATCTGCCGAACCAGCTCTCCGGCGGGCAGCAGCAGCGCGTTTCCATTGGCCGGGCGCTGATGAATACGCCAGCTGTGATGCTAGCCGATGAGCCGACCGGCAATCTGGATTCTAAGAACAGCCAGGAGATCGTCGAGCTGCTGCGTCTTTCGAACCAGAAGTATGGGCAGACGCTGATCATCATCACTCACGATGAGAATATCGCGCTGCAGGCAGACCGCATCATCGCCATTGAAGATGGCCGGATCACGAGAGACGAGGTGCTGCGGAAATGAAGCTATTCCGGCAATTTACCTGGCAGTCCCTCAAAGCAAACCGCTCCCGGACGCTGGTCACGATCATCGGGATCATCCTGTCCGTCGCCCTCTTGACTGCGGTGGCGGCGGGGGCCTATAGCGGCCAGCAGTATATGGTGGAGGTCAGCCAGGCGGTGGATGGGAATTATCACGCCTTTGGCGAAGACCTCAGTAAGGAAGCGCTGGCAAAGCTTGAAAATGAGGAGCAAGTGACATCCGTCGCGACGCTTGCGCGCATTGGGTACGCGCAGGGCAATGCATTGAACGCCCAGCGGCCCTACCTGTACCTAGCGGCGGCTTCGGTCAACCTGCAGGACTTACTGGCTGTCCATTTGGAGCAGGGGCGGCTTCCGGCTACGGAAGATGAAATCGCCCTGCCTACCAGCTATCTGCAGCCGGATGGAAAGCCGTACCGGCTGGGCAGTACGTTGGAGCTGGAGACCGGCGTTCGCCAGCTGGACGGTCAGACGCTTTGGCAGGATGTTCCGCTGCAGGAAAACGAGACCTTTACGGCGCAGGCAAAGCACACCTATACGATCGTGGGCCTGTTTCAGCCGCTGGATTATACCCTGGAGTGGTATGACGCGCCGTCCTATCTGGCGCTGACCGGTGGGACGGGCGACGGCACGTATCTGGCGCTGTTTACGGTGGAGAAGCCGCGGCAGATATATCAACTGCTGGACAGTATGACAGAGTGCGACGTGTGGAAGCCCAACAGCAACCTGCTGCTGTACTACGGCGCATCTGGCAATCAGAGCGTTCTTGCCGTCCTCTATGGGATGATGGCGATCCTGCTGGGGCTGATCATGTTTGGCTCCATTGCGCTGATCTATAATTCCTTCTCCATCTCTGTAGCGGAGCGGACGAAGCAATTTGGCCTGCTGAAATCCATCGGGGCGACCCGGCGGCAGATTCGTTACAGTGTTCTATATGAAGCGCTGGTGCTGTGCTGCATTGCGATCCCCATCGGGCTGGCCGTCGGCTGCGCTGGGATCGGCGTGACGCTGTACTGCCTGCGCGATACATTCCAGAGCTTGATCGGGGTCGATGCACCGATGGTGGAGATCCGGCTGCATCTGGCACCGTGGGTCCTGCTGCTGGCGGCAGCCATTGGGCTTGTCACGACGTTGATCTCTGCCTGGCTCCCGGCGCGGCGGGCCATGCGGCTGAGCCCGATCGCGGCGCTGCGCCAGACGGCGGATATTCAGATCCGCCCTCGGCAGGTCCGGACGAGCGCGCTGACAGAGCGGCTCTTCGGCTACACCGGGACGCTGGCGGCGAAGAATTTCAAACGAAACCGGCGCAAATACCGCGCGACGGTCCTCTCTCTGTTTATGAGTCTGGTGCTGTTTCTCTCGGCTTCGGCCTTTTCCTGGTATCTCAAGCAGAGCGTAAACAGCGCGATGCGGCCGGATGGCTATGATATTGCCGTCACCCTTTCGGAAGAGGACACCGGAGACCCGGAGCAGATGCTGCAGCGCTTCTTGCCGCTGGAAGGCGTCCAGGAAGGCGTCTTTTGCGCCAGTGCGCCGGTGACGCTGCTGCCGACGAAGGCGGACCTGTCGCCGGAATACCAGGACCTGTTTGACTATCTGCCGGTACTGCAGACAAATCTTATCTTCCTCCGCGACGCGGACTACCAGGCGCTGCGGAAGCAGAGCGGTGTGCCGGAGACGGCGGAGCCGGTGGCGTTGGTCTACGACAATACGCGGGAGTATTATTCGACTGGGGATTCATCCAAGCTCGTCAATTATGCGACGCTGCGGCATGATCCGCTGCCGGATTCGATCCTGCAGCTGCGTGCGGATCCGCGCACAGGGTATACGTACACCGGCGCATATTATGATGAAGCGGGCGAACTGCAGCTGAGCTATCTGGAAGACGCCGTGAACAACGGAACCCGGGAGCAAAAGGACGCTGACGATGGTTGGCTGGAGCTGCCGGCAGAGGGCAACAGCGAAACGCGGCAGCTGCAGCTGGGCGCTGCCTTGGAAGCACAGCCATATTATATCCTCGACGGCCTGAATTTGATCTACCCTTATTCTGCCTGGGACAAGATCGCAGACGCGGCGCAGGAAAAGGGCGAGATCCGGTTCCTGCTCCAGGCGTCCAATCACAAGCAGGCATATGATGCGCTGCAGGCTTATCTGACAGAGCAGCAGATCTCAGCTTATGTGCATGACAATGCCGCCGACGCGGAAGGCCGCCGGGCGGTCATCACGGTCGTTAACGTGTTCTCCTATGGGTTTATCGTTCTGATCTCGCTGATCGCGGCGGCCAATGTGTTTAACACGATCTCGACGAATATCGCCCTGCGGCGGCGGGAGCTGGCGGTGCTGCAGTCCGTTGGCATGTCCCGCCGGGATGTGTACCGGATGATGAATTTTGAGTGCCTGCGCTATGGGCTCAAATCGCTGCTTTTGGGCTTGCCGGTCTCGGCGGCGGTCTGCTGGCTGATCTATCGCTCTGTGGAGGCTGGCTATGAGATCGCTTTTACGATCCCCTGGATCAGCGTCGCCATCGCGGTGGTCAGCGTGTTCGTTGTCGTATTTGCGACGATGCTCTACGCGATGCACAAGCTGCGGCGGGATAATATCATCGATATCCTGCGCGCCGAAGCGCTGTGACCCTGCGCAGCAGGGTACGCTCTTTCAAAATAGACTCCAGTTCAGGCGGGTGCGCAAGCCGGGAATTGAAACGCTGCGGGCTTGCGGCATCTGCCTGCTGGGGGAGGAAGACAGACGAAAAACGATGCCGGGCAACAGAAACGGCGTCGTTTTTTATAGAAAATAGATAAAAAATATGTAATACTACCTTGCAAAATATGGAAATTTC
>CAUBQU010000112.1 GCA_958438185.1 uncultured Oscillospiraceae bacterium | reverse complement strand
GCGCCGGGGCATAGTAATTCCCGCCGCCGTAGGCAAAGGCCCGCTGCTCGATGGCCGCCTGCCACTGGCACCCGGCCAGAACGCCAGAGCCGGGGAAATCCTCCGGCTGCAGCGTGACAAGCAGCGCAGCATTGGCGTTTTCACCGCCGCGGCCGGAATAGCTCATACCGTTGGTCACGATGCCGCCCAAGCCGGAGGCCGCGGCGACGACATAGCCGCCCGGGCACATGCAGAACGTGAAGGCGCTGCCGCCGCCGGGCAGATGCACGGCCAGCTTATAATCTGCCGCCGGGAGCTGCTTTGGATCCCGGGGTGCGCCGTATTGGGCGGCGTCGATCAGTGCCTGGGGGTGCTCGATGCGCACGCCCATGGCAAAGGGCTTGCGCTCCATGGCAAGGCCGGTCTGGGCCAGCAGGGAGAAGGTATCGCGGGCGCTGTGGCCGACGGCGAGGATCAGCGCCTGGCAGTCCAGCTCCTGGTCGCCGTTATAGCGGACCAATTGCAGCTGCCCGTCTCTTTGGCCCAGCTCCGTCAGCTTTGCGCCGAACCGAACCTGCCCACCCAGGGCGACGATCTCTTGCCGCAGATTTTGCACGACCTGGACGAGTACATCCGTGCCGATATGCGGCTTGGCGTCGATGAGGATATCCGGCGATGCGCCGAACCGGACCAGCTGCTCTAAGATATAGCGGTTGCGGATATCGTGGGTGCCGGTGTTCAGCTTTCCGTCAGAGAACGTCCCGGCGCCGCCTTCACCGAATTGGACATTGCAGTCCGGGTCCAGCGCGCCGCCTGCCCAGAACTGGGCGACCCGCGCTTGGCGCGTCGCGGCGTCCTGCCCCCGTTCCAGGACGATGGGACGCAGCCCCGCCCGGGCGAGCGTCAGGGCGGCGAACATGCCTGCAGGGCCAAAGCCGACGACGACGGGGCGCGGCCCGCCGGGGCAGGGCGCGGGCGGCACATAGCTGCTGGGCCGGTAGGGGATGGCCTTGGGGCATTTTTCCGCTGCGGCAGCCTCTTCCGCCGCGCTGCGCAGGGAGATGGCAACATTATAGACGTATTTCACCGCCGGTTTTTTTCGCGCGTCAATGGCCCGGCGGAGAATTTTCAAAGAGGTGATCGCCGCAGGCGGGCAGTGGAGCGCGCGGCAGGCGGCCTGCCGCAGCTGGGCCTGGCTGTGGCCCGGGGCGAGGGCAAGCCCGTTAAGTTGCAGCATCAGCGCGCCCTCCCTCCCGCAGCTGCCCGGCCAGATGCCCGGAGGACCAGGCCCATTGCAGGTTATAGCCGCCGCAGTCGCCGTCGATATCCAGAATCTCCCCGGCGGCGTACAGCCCGGGGACCAGACGGCTTTGCATCGTGTGCGGGTCAAATTCCGCTGTTGCGATCCCACCGGCGGTCACCTGTGCAGCATCCATACCCATATTGCCCGTGACGGGCAGGCGCATGGTATGCACGGCTGCGGCGATGGCGGCGAGCTCCCCGGCGCTCAGGCTGCCCAGCGGGCGGGTCAGGGAGAAACCGGCGTAACGCAGCAGGGTCCTGCCCAGGCGGTTGTGGAGCATACCGGTCAGCAGGTCCTCACAGGTAAGGCTCGGGGCGCTCTGGCAGCGCTGGGCCAGCGCCGCCTGTAGCGCCGCAGCCGGGACCTCAGGCATCAGGTCCAGCACGACGGCCATCTGGGGCCGCGCCGGGGCCGCTGCCCGGGAGAGGGCAAAGACCGCCGGGCCGCTGACGCCATATTCTGTAAATTGAATCTCCCCCTGCTGCCGGGCCAGGCGCTTTTTGCCGTCGTAAAGGGTGACGACGCCCTCGACCCGGACGCCCTTGAGGGAGCGGGGATAGGTCGGATCCGTCCGCAGCTGGGCTAGACTGGGGTAGAGCTTGGTGCAGCTGTGGCCCAGGACCTTGAGCAGCTGGTAGCCGCCGGTCCCGCCGCCCAGCTTGCTGCCTGCCGCGCCGCCCGCTGTGATAATGACGCGGTCCGCGGTGTATTGTGCCTCGCCCGCCGTCAGGCAAAACGGGGGGCCGGGACGGATCGCCGTCACCTCCGCGCCGCAGACCAGCTGGACATTTTTCCGCTGGGCCAGTGCCAGCCGCAGTACGTCAACGACGCTATTGGCGCTGTCGCTCATCGGGTAGACCCGGCCGCTGGGCTCTGTGACGGTAAAGAGGCCCAGGGCGCGGAAAAAGTCCAGCGTCTGCGCTGGACCGAACTGGGCCAGGGCATAGCGGGCAAAATCCGGCGCGCTGCCGTGATAATTGGCGGGGGTAAGATTTTGGTTTGAGAGGTTGCAGCGGCCGTTGCCGGTGGCCAGCAGCTTCCGGCCGACCCGGCTCTGCCGCTCCAGCAGCAGGACCTGATGCTGCGGCGGGACGGTCAGCGCGGCCATAAGCCCCGCTGCGCCGCCGCCGATGATCGCAATGTTCATAGAAAAAATCGCTCCTTCCCGGCGCTGCTGCGCCATGGAATCACGTGGATTGTCGTTTTAGCTTCTGGGAACATTATAGGCGAAAACCCGTCAGGATACAAGAGGGAACGAAGCGGCTTGACAGGAGGGGACAGGTTTAGTATGATGAAAGAAAAAAGGAGCGCAAATATGAATTTTTATAAGAAATTTATTGCATATATACTGGCGATTGCCTTATTGACCCTGCCGCTGGCAGGCTGCAGCGGCAAAGGCAGCGACGATGCCGGCAGCAATGGCCCGCAGCAGGGGGATGGGGGGAAGACGCCCCCGGCGTTTGAGATGGAGAATTATTCTCTGACCCCGGCAGAAAACTACGACGAGCTTGCCCAGCTTCTGGCAGGCGTCATCAATGGCGACGCGTATTCCAGCGCGGAGAATGTCGGCATTGTCGATGAATTTTTCGCCTCTGGCGACCGCCCGTCCTACGCCGGAAACTACGGGGAGCAGAGCAATGATACGCGGCAGCTGCCAGACGGCGTCAGCCAGGCGGACGCAGCGGTGCTGGCAAACGGCTATCTCTACCAGGTGCAGGACGGCGAACTGACGATCCTGCAGGCCCAGGGCGCGGATACCGCCGTCGTCTCCTCGACGGGCGTCACGGCGGACCCGGCGGGGTATGATAATTATGAAGAGACAGCCCAGGCTGTAGCAGTCTCCGGCGATCTGGCGGCGGTCATGACGTATGTCTATGCCTGGAACACGGTGGCGGCGGAGAACGGCGAGTGGTCCTCGGAGACGGTCAGCCAGACCCATGTCAAGCTTTACGATGTGCAGGACAAGGCGGCCCCGGTGGCCGTGGCGGACTTTGTGCAGGACGGGTCCTATCGGGCGGCCTATCTGGCGAACGACACGCTCTATCTGCTGACGGACGACTATGTCATCAATCTGGACGCGCAGGACACTGCCAGCTTCATCCCCGCCTGCGGCGCGGCAGGCCAGACTGCGCAGCTGCCGGCGGAAAAGATCCTGGTGAATGACCAGATCGATGCGCCGGTGTATACCGTCCTCAGCGCCATCGCGATGCAGACCGGCACCGCCACGGATACGCTGGCGGTGACGGGGCAGCTGCAGCCGTGCTTTGCCGCGGCCGACAAGCTCTACCTGGCAGGCTGGTGCTATGCCATGCAGCAGTCGGAGCAGTACAAGGAAAACCAGTACCAGGTGACAGACTATTACAGCCACGCCATCACCCTGATCGCGTCGATAAACTGCGCCGATGGCCTGCAGCTGGAGAAGACCGCCTGCGTCAATGGCCGTCTGCCGGAGGCTGCGTCGCTGGACTATGACGGCGGCTATCTCCGCCTGGGGACCATGGCAGAGAGCTACACGAACCGCCTGTTTGAAGACGACTCCATGGGCTTTTCCAATCTGGAGCCGGGCAAGCACAGCTTCTCCAATGAAGTCCATATTTTGGATGACACGCTGCAGGAAGTCGGCCGCCTGACCGGTCTGTCTGACAGCAGTCTCCTCTATTACCAGCGCCTGCTCGGCACGCTGGGCTATACCGTCAGCTATGACAAGGCGGATAGCGTTTACACCCTGGACCTGTCCGATCCGACTGCGCCCGCCATGGGCAAGGCCCTGTCCGGCAGCGACCCGGCGGAGATCCTGCTGCGCTACGGCGACCGCTTCCTGGGCCTGACGGCGGGCGGCAAGCTGCAGCTGCTGGAGCAGGACGGCGCGTCGCTCACGACGATCGCGGAGGCAAATTACGGGCAGAATTATCTGAACATCCGCTACCATCTGAGCAGCGTCCTGGTTTCGCCGGAGGATGGGGTCATCGCCCTGCCGGGGGATGGCGCGCTTCTGCTCTTCCGCGTGGCGGACGATGCCATCACGGAAGTCGGCGAGGTCTCTGTCAGTGTGACGGACGCGACCCGTGTGCTGCGCGCTGGAGACCTGCTCTATGTGACATCCCCCGGCGGCTGCACCGTTGTGCAGGCATCGGACGGCACGAGCGTCGGCCAGGCGGATATCGCAGTGGGGTGATGAAGATGATCGAAGAAACGGTAAAACGCATCAACGAGCTGGCCCACAAGGCCAAGGCTGAGGGCCTCACCCCGGCAGAAGTTGAAGAGCGGGACCGGCTGCGGAAGATCTATATCGCCGCCGTGCGGCAGAATCTGCAGGCGCAGCTGGACAACACTTATCTTGTGGACGAAATCGGAGAAAAGCACCCGCTTAACAAGAAAAATCAGAATTAACGCAGCGCTGCAACAAAAATTTTTCTTGCAGCTAAAAAATGATTTGACAAATGTTTTCTTGCACGGTATAATACTTTTTGCATGACTATGACATGCAAGGACTTTGACATGGCTGCGGATTGGAGTTTGTATGATGCTGCTGGATTTATCAAAGCTGATAGACGCGCCCGGCAAGCAGACTGCGTTTCAAACGAGCCTTGATCTGAGTGATCTGCAGTTTGGAAGCTGCTGCCCGGCAAAGGAGCCTGTCACAGCGGAGGGAACGGTGCGCAATGTCGCAGGCGTTCTGCAGCTGGAAGGCGCGGTGCACGCCCATTTGGACGGTATCTGTGACCGCTGTGCCGAGCCGTTTACCCGCGACGTCACGTTCCCTCTGGAAGCCATTCTGGTGACAGAGCTGGAAGACGAGGAAAACGAAGACGAATGGGTATTTCTGCTGCAGGGAAACAGCGCAGATCTGGAGGACATCGTCACGACCTCGTTCGTGCTGCAGATGGGTTCCAGGCTGCTGTGCGTGGAGGATTGCAAGGGCCTTTGCTGCCGGTGCGGTGCAAATCTGAACCGGGAAGCGTGCAAGTGCCAGCAGGAGTCGGATCCCCGCCTGGCTGTACTCAAGCAGCTCCTGACAGAAAAAGAACAATAAAAGAAACACTATGCTGTAAAGCATTCAGACCAAGGAGG
>CAUBQU010000111.1 GCA_958438185.1 uncultured Oscillospiraceae bacterium | reverse complement strand
GAATTTGGCGAAGGAGGATGCGTGATATGGAAGGCAACAGTATTTTAGAGATCGCCCGGGGGGAGATTCTGGAATGTATCGACGGGCAGATGCAGGCGATCTGGGAAAATATCCTGGACACGGAGACGGAGGCGACGGTTACGCGGAAGCTGACGGTGACGATCCTGCTGACGCCGGACGAGGATCGGGAAACCGTGGGCGTGCGGAGCGTGACAAAGGCGACGCTTGCGCCACGGGAGACGGCGCAGCGCAGGCTTTGCATTACGGCAAACGGGGCGCAGGCCGTCGAGATGCAAAACGGTGTCCCGGGACAGATGGGGCTTGACGGCAACACACAGGCCGCCGGGATCAAGCTGCGGATCAGGAAAGCGGCGACGCGGATGGAGGAGCGGCGGGCGGCGAACGAGGTGTAAAGGGCGAAACAGGAGGAAGAAGCATGGAAAATACATATATTGATGCGGCACTGAAGCGGCTGCGGGCGGACAAGGAAATCCAAGGAAGCAAGGAAAGGGCGATGGCTCCGGCGGTGCGGCAGGCACTGGAGAGCTTTTGCGGGCAGGACGCGGAATTTGCCCAGGCGGTGGCCCAGGGCGGCAGCTTCGCCGACTGCATGAAGGCGGTGGCCAAGGGCGTGGGCAGCAGCCTATCGGACCTGGAGGCGTTCCGCCGGGCGGTGACGTTTTATTTCCCGGGGGCGGCGGTAAGCTACAACATGCGCATTGACGTCTGCCCGAACCGGGAGGCGCCGACGGAAGCGGCGGAGCCGGTGCTGCTGGACCTGGAGGCATTCCTATGACAGCGGCGGCGCGGCTGCTGGCGCAAATGCCGCCGCTGCGGGCGGAGGACCTGGAACGGCTCAACGAGTGCTTTACGGCGTACCTTTTTAAACGGGCGAACGGGGAGCTCTACGCCACCTGCTGCCGCAGGGGCAAGAACATCTTAAAAGCGCGGACCGTCACACCGGCGGAGCGGGCAGCGTGGGACGCGCCGCATGCGGCAGAGAAGCAGGGCCACTATGAGATTAAGCGGCAAATCCCATGCCCCTGGTGCGGCAGGCTGGCGGCGCCGAAGGAGCTGCGCTACTGCGGGCAGCGGAAAAACCTCTGGGAATACCGCCGGTGCGTCCTGCTACGGCAATGGCGCGGGGCGCTCTGGGCGCTGGCGTATGACCTTTGCAAGGACTACACGGTGGACATCAAAGCGGGGCCGCGGGGGGACCTGCTGGAGGTCTGCCGGTTCCGGCCGGGGTGCGCGGAGGCGGCAAGAAAGCGATACAACCAGGCGGGGCCGCCGACGGATTATATCAAGCAAACGGCACCGGGGCGGGGGAGAAAGATGCTTGCGGTGACATCGCCCTATGGATATATGGTAGAATTTGGGACAGGATACCGCACGGCGGGGGCGGAGGAGATCGCCAAAAGCGCGTTCCGCTACTGCGGCGCGGAGAAGCTGCTGGACCGCTGCGACACCTTGCGGCTGCTGACGGCCTGCTGCTTTTGGCCGCAGAAGATCGAATGGTTGGGCAAGCTGGGGCTGAGAAGCGCCGTTGAGGATCTGACGGAGCGGGGGAAGAAAAACGCCCGGGCGATCCACTGGGATGCGGCCACGCCGGAGGATTTTCTGGGTGCGCCGGCCAAGGTGGCGCAGCAGCTGAGCGCGGCGGGCGGGCTGACGGCGCTGGCGCTCTGGCGGAAGCTGCCGGAGCGGGCGAGAAGACCGCAGGAGGCAGCGGCAGTGGGGAAAATCGCAAGGGCTTTCCCAACGGAGGACGGCGCGCTGCGGCTCTGGAGGCACACGGTGGGGCGTGGCATGACGCCGGCGGCGGTGGTGCGCTACCTGGAAAGAGCCGAAGCAGAAACCGGCACGCGGGACACGGCGGCATACTGGCTGGACTACCTGGACGCGGCACAGGGGGTGGGACTGGACCTTGGAAATCCGCTGATCCTCTGCCCGCGAGACCTGGCGCGGAAGCACGACGGCGCGACGGCGGCCTGGGCGGCGTTGCAAAACGAGCAGCAGGACGCAGCATACCGGAAACGGCTTAAAAAGCTTGCCAGGCGCTACACCTGGAGCGACGGGTGCTACCTGGTGCGGCCACCGGTGAACGGCGAGGAGATCAAGCGAGAGGGACAGGCGCTGCGGCACTGCGTCGGCGGGTACGCGGACCGACACCTGGCGGGCGCGACGACGATTTTGTTTTTGCGAGATATCCACAGGCCACGAAGGCCGCTGGCGACCATTGAGATTTCAGGGGAGAGGATCATACAGATTCACGGCTGGAACAATGAGTTTACCGCCTGCAAGGAAAACCCGGGGCGAATTCCCTGCCGGGTGCTATACCGGGATTTTTTGCGGGCGTGGCAGGCATGGCTGGAGGCCGGGAGCCCGCGAGACCGGCGCGGGATCGCCAAGAAGATCAAGCAGAAGGAGGAGAAAACGGCATGATGGAGCAGGCAATTGAGATCCCCCACAGCGAGCTTCGGGACATTGAGACCGTGACGACGGAGATTCGACTGCTAAAGAGCCAGGCACAGCGCATGGCGCTGACCTACGCGGTGGAGATCGGGCGGCGGCTGGAGGAGGCAAAGAGCATGCTGCCGCACGGGCGGTGGGGCGCGTGGCTCAAGGAGGAGGCGGATTTCAGCCAATCGACGGCCAACAATTTTATGGCGCTTTTTCGGGAATACGCAGACGACCAGATCACGCTGGAGGGGGCCGTTTTAAATTCCCAGGCGCTTGGGAATTTGAGCGTAACAAAGGCGCTGGCGCTGCTGGCGCTGCCGGCCGAGGAACGGGAAAGCTTCGCGGAAGCGAACAATATAGAGCAGCTGCCGACGCGGGAGGTGGAGCGGCTTGTCAAGGAAAAGAAGGCGCTGGAGCAGAAGCTGGAGGACGCGGAGACGGAATGGGAGCGGCTGCGGCAGGCGCATGAGGCGGCCCGGGAGGCTGACCGGGCGGCCTGGGAGAAGGAGCAGGCGGCGCGGCACGACGAGGCGGAACGCCGGGCGGCGAAGGCCAGAGCAGAGGCGGACCGGCTGACCGACGCACTGCAAAAGGCGCAGAACGAGGCAGCAGCGCTGCGGGATGCGGCGCTGGAAGCACAGAAGAGAGCAGAGCAGAACGCCGCGGCTGCCACGGAAAAGGCGCGGCAGATGGCGGAGGAGCTATACCAAAAGAAGCTGCAAAAGGCCGAGGCGCTGCAGGGAAAGCTGCAGGCGGCGGAAGCTCACGCGGCGGACCTGGAAAAGAAGCTGCGGCTGGCCGCACCGGAGACGGCGCTCTTCCAGGCAGAATATGCCCGCGTACAGGAGAGCTACAACCGGCTGATTGGCCTGCGGAACAAGATCAAGCTGACGGACGCAGAAACGGCGGAAAAGCTGACGGCGGCGCTGCAGGCGATGCTGAAGCGATTCAAGGAGGAGGCGGGCATATGAACGGGGCGGACGGCGAAAAGCGCAGACGCAGAAGCAACCCGTGCCTTCTGGAGAAGGACCCGCAGACAAGCGAGCGCTGCGACCCGATGCAGTGTAAGCGGTGCGGCTGGAACCGGGAGGAGGCGGCGCGGCGAAGAGAACGTGTGCAGCGCTGGGAGCTGGCACGAGGCGAATTCGTGCGCCAGCTGCCGGACGGCAGCGCGGCGATTCTGCGGCTGCGCTACCTGCGGCTGGATGGCGGAAAGGGGGAGACGAATGGCTGAGGCGTGGAACGAGGGCAAGGAGACCTGGGAGGCGTACTTGGCCAGGATCAAGGACACCTTTGCAGAGAAGGCAGCGAAAGCCGCTGAGAAGCGTGGGCAGACGCCGGGGACGGACGCCGCTGAGGCCGCAGCGGCGGAGGCGGTACGCAAGGTTGTAAGCACTCCGCCTGCGGCGCGGCCGCGCAACCTGACGCAGGAGCGCTGGAACGAGCTGGAGCACGGCGCGGCGCGGCATATGGCAAGCACGACGCCGTTGGCCCCCGGTATGGAGACGCTGTACTACGCGATGGGCGGGATCTACGCGGCCTACCAGGCCGGGAAAATCAGCCGGGAGGAGGCGAAGAAAAAGAAGCTTGCACTCATAGCGTGGTGCGACGAAGCGCAGGACAAGGACGACGGCGCGGCGCGAGTGGGCGAATTTTTCAAGCGCGTAGCGGAGGCGGCCAGAGCCTATGCGCTGGCGCCGAGTCTGGAGACGGCGGACGGGCTCTACTGGGCGTGCTACAAGATGCTGCCGAAGAAGCGGATGGAGCAGGAGGAGACGGCATGAAGATTTATCTGTCCGGACCGATCACGGGGAAGGCAAGCTACGCGGCAAGCTTCCGGGAGCTGGCCCGCAGCTGCCGCCGGAAATTCGGCGGAGACGTGACGCTGCTGGACCCGACCCGGCACCCGACGGGACTGCGGCCGGCGGAATATATGCGCCTGGCCTTTGCGGACATTGACGCGGCGGACGCCGTCGCCTTCTGCCGGGACTGGAAGGAGAGCGACGGAGCGCAACTGGAATACCGGTACGCAAGGTACACGGGCAAGACGACGCTGCAATATTGGACATGGGAGGAAACGGACGATGACACAGAAGCAGAGACAGCGGGAGATTGAGACGATCTGCAAGGCAGCGGTCGGCCGCATGGCGGAGCTGACAAAGCGGGAGCGCGGCGGGATTGACGACCTGATCCCCGACACGATCCACGCGGACGACGGAAGTATCCTGCGGGAGATTGTCCACATCGTGCGCAAGGGCGACATTGTGGCGCGGGTTGACATAACCAACTTGCCGATGCAGGCGCTGCGGGAGCTGCTGACGCGGCTGTGCAGCGGCTGGGCGGGCGGCGAACGCTAGGCAGCTTACATTATAGAATAACGGTCCCCCGCCTCGCGAAGGGCGGGGGACGAAGGAAAAACGACGGCGGGGCGGGACCGCCGTCCGGGCTCGGTAAGAGCATTACTTAAAGGACGAGGGGAGGGAAAACGGCATGGCTTACATGGTGCGGACGGTATGCGCCGGGTGCGTGCGGGAAACGAAGAAGATGCACACCTGGAACGCGCAGCGCAAGGGCGCAGTGCGGGCCATGCGTGCGAACCCAACCCCGGAGCGGCAGAAGGCCGCCAATGAGCGGGCGGCGGAGGAGCGGCTGCGGTGGCGGCTGAACGCAAACTTCCGGGCGAAGGACTATCACCTGGTTCTGCATTACAGCGACAAGCGCCGGGGACTAGACCAGTGCCTGGAGGATCTGAAGCTTTTTCTGCGCAAGCTTCGGCAGGCGCTTACAAAGCGGGGGCAAAGCCTGCGGTATATCGCCGTGACGGAGACAAAGCGGATGACGAACATTCACCACCACGTAATCCTGCAAAAATGCGACGTGGAGCTGCTGCAGGAGCTCTGGGAGCAGG
>CAUBQU010000110.1 GCA_958438185.1 uncultured Oscillospiraceae bacterium | reverse complement strand
ACCTTATCCATCTCCTGGGTGCGGGCCGTTAGCATAATAATGCCGATCTGCTTATTCGTCGCCCGGATATTACGGCAGACCTCGAAGCCGTCGATATCCGGCAGCATGATATCCAGGATCGCCACGCCGATATCCGGGTTCTGCCGCAGCTGCTCCAGCGCCTCTGCCCCCGTTCCGGCCTCGATCGTATCGTAACCGGCGCGCTGCAGATTGATGACCACAAAGCTCCGGATATTCACTTCATCTTCCAGTATCAAAACCTTTTTCATGGTTGTCCCCCTTTTTTGAAAGCGGCGGGAATTTCGCCTAGGCGGCGTTCCAGTGCAGATGCACCAGGCAGAACAGCCGCCCAAGCTCCGCCTCTGTCAGCCCCACGTCGTCCGACAGGGCCGCGGCAAAGGCCACGTCTCCCTGGGCTGCCAGCAGAAAGCGACCATCCTCATTGGCACGGGTCTGGGCGTCCGGCCCCGTAAATTGATAGATCGTCGCCGCCCACTGAGTCTGCTCCGGCGCGGCGGCGTAGAGATAAAAGCCATAGCCCGTGTAGCCGCTTTCGTCTTCTCCGTAGTGGACCAGGACCTTGCCCCGCCAAGCCGGCGGCAGCTTCAGGTACCAGCCGCTCTCCACGTTGTAATACGTCGTCAGCTTTGTGTGCTTGCCGCCGTCTGCGTCCAGATTATACCAGTCGACGAGGTAGTAGGTCCGCGTGTCCTGGTTCTCCAGCTTTTGCAGGTACTGCACGCTGGGCAGCTCAACAAAGCCGTCGTCATCGATATCCATGCCGAAGATCTCGCCCTCCCGGGCTGTCCCGGCGCTGCCCTCCTGCAGGGCGATATTGGTAAATGTGCCGTCCCGCAGGGCAAACACATCCGTGACCAGGCCGCCGCCCGACAGCCGGCTGGCGGCAAAGACGCCGCACAGTCCCTCCTGCACATAGCCGCACAGCAAACGGACGATGCCGTCCGCCTCCAGCGGCTGGGAGAGGCTCGCCTGCCCCGCCGGGACAAGCTGCCCACCATCGCAGACGAATCGCTCCGCCACGCCAGGCTGATCGGCCTCGCCGGAGCGGAAGCTCACCAGCTCCTCAACGCCGTCGGCATCCAGATCCGCCGTGGTATAGCGAAAATAATTTGTACTCAGCAGCTCCTCCGCGCCGCCGCTCTGCAGGGTGTAGGCGTGCAGCGATTGCAGCACCTGGGCGCTGACCTGGGTCCCCAGAATAATTTCCAGGCCCGGTGCGCCGTCCAGCTGGACATAGTCCACCCGGTCAAAGCTGCTGCCGCTACTGGTGAGGACGGCGATATTCTCGTACTGCCCGCCCCGCTTTTCGTAGATATAGACCTGCAGCGGCTTTTCCCCGCTGGCCTTGAGAAATACCAGGACCTCGTCCACCCCGTCGCCGGTCAGATCGGCCATCTGCACCGCCTGCAGGTTGTCCCCAGAGGCCGGGGCGCTGTACTGCATCCCGGTGGCAAGCAGTCGGTCCAGCTCCGATTGCAGCGCATCGTATTCCGGCGGCTGCTGCGGCAGGGTATAAAGCTCATTGACCGGCTTAAACAGGCAGCCGGAGAGCCCCAGTGCCAACAGCGCGCACAAAAGCGCCATCAAAATCATTTTTCGTTTCACACCGGTCCCCCTCCTTTCGCCTGCAAACTGGATCGGCGCACTGCGCGCGATCTTTTTTACCTATGATAGATTATAACACAATTTGCAAGCGTTTTCTCCCCCGCTCGCTATTTTATCACAACATTTTTCTCGCCCAGCACCCGGCGCAGCTCCTGGAGCATTCCAGGCTCCGGATCGCACCTCGTGCCGTAGCGCTTGCCGGTATCCGCCGCCACCAGGATCACCTGCGTCAGCCCCGGGAACAGGTTCAAAATCGCCCGGGTCTTGCAAAAATCGCGGCTGTCCAGCTTGTCCACCCGCAGATAGAGCCGCTGGTCCGGCGAAAGCTGCGACCGGGACGGCAGATCCGGCAGCGGGATTGGTTCCTCGCCGTCGAGCAGCAGACGGGCGCGGTCGACCATCAGCTGTGGGTCCTTTTCGTCTCGGACGGACAGCTTCCCGGTGATCATCACCGGCTGATTCTCCTTCAAAAATGAATCATAGCGCCGCAGAACAGAAGAAAACGCCAGCATCTCAATGGCCGCCGTATCGTCCTCCAGAACGATATACGCCATGAGCGAACCGTTCCGCGTTGGCCTCGTCCGGATGGCCTGGATGACCCCGGCGATCGTCACGACCTGCTCATCCTGATAGCGGTCCGCCCCCTCGGCAAAGCTCGTCATAATATCACCGATGGGCGCCACATGGGCGTTTTTCAGCATCGGCCGGTAGGCGTCCATGGGATGGCCGGAGAGATAGAGGCCCGTCGTCTCCTTCTCCCCCGCCATGCGCTCCTGGGGCGGCAGCTCCGGCACATCAGGCATGGGGATCTCCGCTTCGTTTTCCGTCTGGTCCATGGCGAAGAGGTCGATCTGCCCCTCCAGATTCCGGCGGCGGTTCTGCGCCGCGTCGGTCATGGCCTGGTCGTAGACCAGCAGCAGCTGGGCCCGCTTGTGGCCGAAGCAATCCATCGCGCCGCAGCGGATGAGATTTTCCATGGCCCGCTTATTGAGATCCGTCTGGCTCAGCCGCTCGCAAAGCTGGCGGAAGCTGGCAAAAGGCCCGTCCGTCTGCCGTTCGGCGACGATCTGCTCCACCAGCCCCTTGCCGACATTTTTGACCGCCGCCAGCCCGAACCGGATGCCCTCCGGCTCGACGGTGAAGGCGCTCTCGGAGTGGTTGATATCCGGCAGCAGCAGCTGCAGGCCCATCTCCTTGCAGGCGGCAATATAGCCCGCGACCTTCATGGAGTTATCCTGCACAGATGTCATCAGCGCCGCCATATACTGCTTGGGATAGTGGCACTTGAGATACGCCGTGTCATACGAGACCTTTGCATAGCAGACGGCATGGGCCTTGTTAAAGGCGTAGTTGGCAAAGTCCAGGATCTCGTCATAGATCGCATTGGCCGCCTGCTCGTCCACACCATTGGCGATGGCCCCGGGGATACCCCGGTCCGGATCGCCGTAGACAAACGCCTTGCGCTCGGCGACGATGACCTGCTGCTTTTTCTTTGAGATGGCCCGGCGCATATTATCCGCCTGGCCCAGGGTATAGCCGCCCAGCTTGCGGAAAATTTCAATGACCTGTTCCTGGTAGACGATGCAGCCATAGGTCACGTCCAGAATCGACTGGAGCTGGGGCGTTTTATAGGTAATTTTCTCCGGGTGGAGCTTGCTGTCGATAAACTTCGGGATCGAATCCATCGGCCCGGGCCGGTATAAGGCGACGATCGCCGTCAGATCTTCGATCGACTGGGGCTGCATCCCGACGCACACGCCGGTGATGCCCGCCGACTCCAGCTGGAAGACGCCCGCCGTCCGGCCCTGGCCCAGCATCGCAAAGGTCTCGGCGTCGTCATCCGGGACACTCTCCATGGAAAAGTCCGGCGTATCCCGGCGGATCTTTTGCACCGCATCGTCAATGACCGTCAGGTTACGCAGGCCCAAGAAATCCATCTTGAGCAGGCCCAGCTCCTCGATGGTCGTCATCGTGAACTGGGTGACGATGGTATCGTCGTTCCGGGCCAGCGGGACATAATCGCTCACCGGCCGCTTGGTAATGACGACACCGGCAGCGTGGGTCGAGGTATTGCGGGGCATCCCCTCAATGGCCCGAGCCGTATCCACCAGCTTTTTGACCCGCTCATCGCCGTCATAGAGCTCCCGCAGCTTTGGCGAGATGCGCAGGGCCTCGTCCAGCGTCATATGCAGCGCCGCCGGGATCTGCTTGGCGACGATATCCGTCTCCGCGTAGGTGAAATTCATCACGCGGCCCACATCCCGGATGGCAGCCCGGGCGGCCATCGTGCCAAAGGTCACAATCTGGGCCACATGGTCCGCGCCGTATTTGCGCATGACGTACTCAATGACCTCCCCCCGGCGCGCCTGGCAGAAGTCCATATCAATATCCGGCATGGACACCCGCTCGGGATTCAAAAACCGCTCGAAGAAGAGGTGGTATTTCATCGGATCCAAGTCCGTGATCTGCATACAGTAAGAGACCATCGCCCCGGCGGCAGAGCCGCGCCCCGGGCCCACCGGGATCTTCTCCCGCCGTGCAAAGGCGACAAAATCCGCCACGATGAGGAAATAGTCCACATAGCCCATCTTGCGGATCATCTGCATCTCGTACTCCAGCCGCTCCCGGTAGCCGGGCGGGTTATCGGGATAGCGGCGGGCGAAGCCGTCCAGGCAGAGCTTTTCGAAGTAGCTCCAGCCGTCGTAGCCCGCGGGGTATTGGAACGCCGGCAGATGGTATTTGCCGAAGGTGATCTCGACATTGCAGCGCCGGGCGATCTCCTCGGTATTGGAAAACGCCTCCGGCACCTGGGCGAATAGGGCGCGGAGCTCCTCCTCGCTCTTGAGATAAAATTCATCCGTCTGGAAGCGCAGGCGGTCTGGGTCGTCCATCGTCTTGCCCGTCTGGATGCACAGGAGTACATCGTGCAGCTCGCTGTCGCTTTTGCGCAGATAGTGGGCATCGTTCGTGACGACCAAGGGCAGCCCCGTCTGCCTGGCAAGGCGCAGAATCCCTGCGTTGACCCGCTGCTGCTCCGGCAGGCCGTGATCCTGAAGCTCCAGATAGAAGTGGTCCGGCCCAAAAATTTCTGCCAGCTCCTGCGTCTTTTCCAGGGCCTTGTCATAATCCCCGGCCAGCAGCTGACGGGGAATCTCGCCTGCCAGGCAGGCGCTCAGGGCGATTAGACCCTCGCTGTGCTGCCGCAGCAGCGCCAGGTCGATCCGGGGCTTGCTGTAAAATCCCTCAATAAAGCCCATGGAGACGAGGTAGCTGAGATTCCGGTAGCCCGTCTCATTTTCACACAGCAGCACCAGATGCCGGGCCTCGTTGTCGATCCCGTGGACCCGGTCCTGCATCGTCCGGGGCGCGACATAGACCTCGCAGCCTAAGATCGGCTTGATCCCGGCGGCGCGGCAGGCCTTGTAAAAATCCACCACGCCGTACATCACGCCGTGGTCCGTGATGGCGATTGCCGTCTGCCCCAGCTCCTTGACCCGTTCGACCAGGCTGCCGATCCGGCAGGCCCCGTCCAGCAGGCTGTATTCCGTATGCACATGCAAATGCACAAAGCCCATAGGTGCTCCTTTCCTGCGCCGCGCTTAGGTCGGCTGCTGCGCCGCCAGCTGCACCAGCTTGCGCATCCGGTGGTTGATGGCGGATTTGCTCACCGGCGGCGTCTGCATATCCGCCAGCTCCTGCAGCGTCGCCTCCGGGTTTTCCAGCCGCAGCTGGGCCGACTGGCGCAGCTTCTCCGGCAGCGCCTCCTGCCCGCCGGCCCGCTGCAGGCGGCGGAGGGC
>CAUBQU010000109.1 GCA_958438185.1 uncultured Oscillospiraceae bacterium | reverse complement strand
GGCTGCTGCGCCAGCTGGAACAGCAGCAGCCCGCGCCGCAGCAGCCGGCCCAAAGCGCGCCGGACGACGGGCAGCTGGGCCTGCAGGACCTGGCCGCCAGCGCCATCCGCCAGCGGCTGGAGGCCGCCGCCCCGGAGACGATGACCCCCATTGAAGCGCTGAATTTTATCTTTGAGCTCAAGCAGCTGCTGTGACACCGCCGCTTGCGCAAGCCAGAAGTTTCCAGGAGTTTCTATGAATCAAAAAAACGTTCTCTCCGTCCGGCTGACCCGGGCGGAGGCCATCGCCGGGTGGATCTACCTGCCCTGCTATTTGCTGCTGCTCTCGCTGCTGCTCGGCTTTGTGCTGGCCCTGCTTGGGTATGACCTGACCAGCAGCATCGCCCAGGCGCGGGTCAATCTGCTCTATGGGCTCATCAATTTTATTGCCATCGCGATCATTTTCCACCGGTTTTTGATCGCGAACCTCAGCAATATCCCCCGCCGCTTCTGGGGCTTTCTCCAGGCGGTCATCCTGGGCTTTGTGCTCTACTGGGTGGCGACGGCGGCGATCAATGTGCTGCTGCAATGGCTCTACCCGGGCCTGCGCAACGCCAATAACGACTCGATCACGACCATGGCCGGTGTCGATTACCGCGCCATGCTGCTTTACACCGTGGCCCTGGCCCCGGTGACGGAGGAATCGCTCTTCCGCGGCCTTATCTTTTCCAGCATCCACAAAAAGCACCGGATCCTGGCCTACACCGTCTCGGCGCTGGCCTTTGCGGCCCTGCACGTTGTCGGCTATCTCGGCACGGTCCCCGTATGGCAGCTCGGTTTAAGCCTGCTGCAATACCTGCCCGCCGGGATCGCCCTGGCCTGGGCTTATGAGCGGGCGGATTCTATCTGGGCCTCCATCGTCCTGCATATGGCGATCAACGCCCTTTCCATGCTGGCGCTGCGGGCGATGTAAGCGCAAGGAGGGAACGCAATGCCAAAAATCAATCAGCTCTCGCCCCATGTGGCAGACCTTATCGCCGCAGGCGAGGTCGTTGAGCGCCCGGGCTCCGTCGTCAAGGAGCTGCTGGAAAACGCCATCGACGCCGGTGCGCAGCATATCACCGTCGAGATCAAGGACGGCGGCATGACCTTTATCCGCCTCTGCGACGACGGCTGCGGCATGGCCCCGGAGGACGCCCGCATCGCTTTCCTGCGCCACGCCACCAGCAAGATCAAAGACGCGGCGGACCTTGCCGCCATCCAAACCCTGGGCTTCCGGGGCGAGGCGCTGGCCGCCATCTCCTCTGTATCAAAGATCGACCTTCTGACCCGCACAGCGGACGCCCCCGCCGGGACGAGCCTACATCTGGAGGTCGGAAAGATCACCCGGCAGGACGAAGCCGGCTGCCCCCCGGGGACAACGATCATCGTCCGGGATCTGTTCTATAACACCCCGGCCCGGATGAAATTTATGAAGAGCGACGCCGCCGAGGGCGCGTTTATCTTCGCCGCCGTGCAAAAGCAGGCACTGGCGCATCCCGCGCTCTCCATCTGCTTTATCCGTGATGGGCAGGAGCTGCTGCGCACCCCCGGCGATGGGCAGCTGCACAGCGCCATCTACAGTGTCTGGGGCCGCGAGCTTGCCGGAGGCATGCTGCCGGTCCACAGCACGTGGGAGAATATGCAGCTGGACGGCTTTGTCACAAAGCCGACAGTCACCCGGGGCAATCGCAATTATGAAGCGTTCTTCGTCAACGGGCGCTATATCAAGTCCCGGCTGCTCTCTGCCGCGCTGGAGGACGCTTATCAGAACCAGATCATGGTCGGCCGGATGCCGGGCTGCGTGCTGCACCTGCAGCTTCCGGCCCATCTGGTGGATGTCAATGTCCATCCCGCAAAGACGGAGGTCCGCTTTTTATCTGAGCGGGCTGTCAGCGACTGCGTCCGCTACGGCGTTTTGGCGACGCTGAACCGGGCGCCGGGCCGGGTAGAGATGCATCTGCCCCAGGCAGCGCCTGCGGCGCCGGCACAGCCCAAGACCCCTTCCAGTGCGAAGCCTGCCGCGCCCCAGCCCAGCTTCCAGACGATGTCCGCCGAGGCATATCGCGCCCTTTCCAGCGTGCGGGGGCAGACGCCGTCCGCCGCCCCGGCCCAGCGCGTCCTGCAGGCCTTTGCGGAACAGGCTGAGAGCTCTGCGCCCCTGCGCAGCCAGATCCAGCGCCCGGCCACGCAAGCGGCCCAGGCAGCGCACCCTGCAGCCCCACTGCCCCGCGCACCCCAGTCTGCGCCAATCGCGAAGCCGGTCGCTGCGCCAGCAGGCGAAACGGCAGCCAAGCCATCGCCTGCCGCGGCGCCCGCTCCGGTGGAACCGGCGGCGCAGCAGGCACTGTCCACCATGGCCGCCCCGGCGGATTACCGCGTCGTCGGCGAGGTGCTGCGCACCTACATCATCATTGAACAGGGCGATACCGTTTTGTTTATTGATAAGCACGCCGCCCACGAGCGCATTTTATTCGAGCGGCTGAAAAAGAACCCCAACACCTACATGGGCCAGCGTCTTCTGGCCCCGTTGACCTACCGGCCCGACCAGGAAGAAGCGGCCCTCCTGCTGGAGCACCGCGCCCTCCTGCTGGAGCTGGGCTACGAGATCGAAGACTTCGGCGGCGGCACGCTGGCCATCCGCCAGGTCCCGTCGGAGATCAGCGCGGACGATGCCATCGCCTGCCTGAGTGAGCTTGCAGAGCGGCTGAAAACTTCCCGCCCGACGGACAGCCTGCGGGACGACCTGCTGCACACCATCGCCTGCAAGGCCGCCATCAAGGCGGGCTGGCATACTGAGGCCCCGGAGCGGGACGCCCTGGTCCGGGAGGTTCTCTCCCGGGACGATCTCAAATACTGCCCCCATGGCCGCCCCATCTGCATGACGCTGCGCCGCAGCCAGCTGGAGCGCCAATTTAAGCGGGCCTGACGGGAGCTTATTCATGGAAAAGATCATTTGCGTTGTCGGGCCGACGGCCTCAGGAAAGACCGGCCTGTCCATCCGCCTGGCACAGGCGTTGGGCGGCGAAGTCCTCTCCTGCGACTCCATGCAGATCTATCAGGGGATGGACGTTGGCACCGCCAAAGTCACCCCGGCGGAGATGCAGGGTGTCCGGCACCATATGCTGGACCTCATCCAGCCGTCAGAAGACTACTCCGTCTCCCGCTTTGTCACAGAAGCGGAGCCGATCCTGCAGGATATTCTGCGGCGCGGCAAATACGCCATCCTGACCGGCGGCACCGGGCTCTATATTGACTCCCTCGTCGCAGGCCGCACATTTGCCCCCTATCCGGCGACGGGAAAGCGCCAGGAGCTGGAGGCGCTGGCGGCCCGGGAGGGCATCGGCGCTGTCATTGCAATGCTGGAGCGATTCGACCCCGAATCCGCCCAGCGGCTGCACCCGTCGGACCAGAAACGCATCATCCGCGCTGCGGAGGTCTATCTGGAGACGGGCCAGACCATCACAGACCACAACGCCCGCACCCGGGCGCTGCCCCCCCGGCACGAAGCGCTCTGGCTGGGCCTGGATTTTGAAAACCGGCAGGACCTCTACGCCAGGATCGACCAGCGGGCCGCACAGATGATGGCGCAGGGGCTGCTGGATGAAGTCCGCTGCCTTTTGGCCCAGGGCATCAGCCCCCGGGCCACCGCCATGCAGGCCATCGGCTACAAGGAATGCCTGGCCACGCTGGACGGGGCGATGACCGAGACGGAAGCCCTGGCTCAGATCTGCCAGGCGTCCCGGCGCTACGCCAAGCGGCAGCTGACCTGGTTCCGGCGCAATCCCGCCGTCCACTGGCTGCTGCAGCCCGCTGTACCGGATGCGGAAAAAACTTTTTCCCAGGCCCTACAGATTATTTCCGCTTTCGACACGCCTTAGCTGTTAAAATATGGGTAATTACACAAAGAAACGAGGTAATCCCATATGACGACAGCAATGGAAACGTATCAGGACCAATTCTTACATGAACTCAAACAGGACCGCGTGATGGCGACGTTCTTCCTGATGAACGGCTACCAAATGCGCGGCATCGTGGCGGGGTATGACAACTTCGTCGTCCTGCTGCTGACCGACGGCAAGCAGGCGATGATCTACAAGCATGCCATCTCCACGATCATCCCCTATCACACATTGAAGTCCCTGCAGGACTGAGCCGCTGTGCCATGCCCTGGGGTGCTTCGGGAGTCCAGAGCATGAAACAAGGTACACTTTTCACAAAAATCATCTTTGCCGTTTTACTGGTGGCGCTGCTGGCCTATCTCGTTCTGGCCGCGTTTTCCGCGATGAAGACCTCCATCACCACCGTAACAGCATTGGCCTACGAAGCCGGGGAGGGGTTATCCACCACCGGCTTTGTTGTGCGCGATGAGACTGTCCTCACCTCTGACGCCGCCATCAACGTACTGACCCGGTCTGAGGGCGAAAAGGTCGCCCAGGGCGCTACAGTCGCCACCGCGTACCGCGACAGCCAGACCCAGGATCTGCAGGGCGAGATCACCGACCTGGAAGAGCAGCTCTCCCAGCTGCAATATGCCTATCATTCCAGCAGCACGAAGATCGACCAGCAGGCGCTGGAAAGCGAAATCCTGACCGATCTCACCCAGTGCGCTGTCTATACCGCTCGGGGCAGCCTGACGGCGGCCGCCAGCTCCGGCAGCCAGCTCAAATCCCGGGTCCTGCGCCGCTATCTTGACGAGGATAACCTTGCTGCGCTGTCCTCCCGCATCAGCGACCTGACGGTGCAGCGCGACACGCTGCAGCAGCAGCTCTCCGGCGGCGCTTCCAACCTCACGGTGGATACGGCGGGCTATTTCTCCGGCACCGTCGACGGCTACGAGTCGCTGCTCTCCTCCCAGACGCTGCACACCATGACGCTGGAGCAGTTCAATGCCGTCACGAACCAAGCCGTGCAGACGCCCCAAGGCGCCATCGGTAAGCTGGTCACTTCCTCAGACTGGTACTATGCCGCCGCCGTGGAATCGGACCAGGTCGCCGACCTGCAAAAGGGCGACCGGGTTCAGGCCAGCTTTGCCGCCGGGTTCCAGGACGAATTGGAGATGACTGTCTGGCGCATCTCCGATGAGACGGACGGCAAGCGCCTGCTGATCCTCCGCTGCACCGACGACATCAGCGACGCCACCAGCCTGCGGGTGCAGTCGGCAGATATCGTCGCCCGCTCCCACAAGGGGCTCCGGGTCCCGAAGCAGGCGGTCTATTATTCTGACGATACCGGCAGCGCCGGGGTCTATGTCCTCTCCGGCACCAATGCCGTTTGGAAAAATATTGAAATTCTTTATGATATCGGAGAAAGCTACATCGTCACCGAGGACAAGCGCTCGATCGACAATCTTTGGCCGGGCGATGAGATCATACTGACATCACAGACGCTGTTCGATGGAAAGGTTGTGTCATAACCATGGATTAC
>CAUBQU010000108.1 GCA_958438185.1 uncultured Oscillospiraceae bacterium | reverse complement strand
CGGGCAATTTGGCCTTTCCAATACGAATAAGCTCATCCGCTTTTACCAGGGCGCGACGGGGCTGAAGACCGGCTATACCTCTGCCGCCGGACACTGCCTGTCCGCCAGCGCCCAGCGAAACGGCATCGAGCTCATCGCCGTCGTGCTCCACTGCGCCAGCAGCGCCGACCGCTTTACTTCCGCCAAGGCGCTGCTGGACTACGGCTTTGCCAACTATGCCCTTGTCCAGCTGGAGACGGACGGCATCACGCCGCTGCCGGTCAAGCTGGGCGTCTGCGATACGGTGCAGCCGGTCCCGGCGACAGACCAGCCGATCCTCATCGACAAGAACCTGCAGGCGGGCGTGACCCAGCGGGTGGAGCTGGAGACAGGGCTGACCGCGCCCATCGAGGCGGGGCAGGTACTGGGGCAGCTCATCGTCGAATCCGGCGGGCAGGAGCTGGCCCGGGTCGAGCTTGTGGCAGAGGCGGCGGTGCCGCGCCAGAGCCTGTGGCAGATCCTGGGCCGCCTGCTGCGGCACCTCTGCCTGAACGGCCGGGAGGCGGCAGATTAGAAAGTTTTTTCTCCGCGCGGCGGGCAAAACGATTGCAAATGGGAATCAAATTGCTTATAATAAGCTGATACCATGTGAAAAAGTTTTGCCGGGCCGGAGGTCCGGCGCTGCCACCGCGTTTAGAACAGGAGAAAACCTATGAAACTTGATTGTGACCGGATCGTACAGGAGACCCAAGCCCTGCTGAAGCTGAACCACGATGTCAACCTGCAGGACGCCACCGCCCAGGAGCTGCACGACAGTCTGGGCCAGGCCGTCATGATGGCGATCCACGAAAACTGGTCCCGCAGCAAAGAAAAGCGGGCGACCAGCCGCCGCGCCTTCTATTTCTCGGCGGAATATCTCGTTGGCCGGATGGTCTACAGCAACCTCTACAACCTGGGCATCCTGCAGCCGCTGCGCCAGGCGTTCCAGGACAAGGGCGTGGACCTGGCCTGCCTGGAGGAGATCGAAGACGACGCCCTGGGCAACGGCGGCCTGGGCCGCCTGGCCGCCTGCTTCCTGGACTCCGCCGCGACGATGAACCTGCCGTTGAGCGGCTACGGCCTGCGCTACCGCTTCGGCCTCTTCAAGCAGCGCTTTGACGAAAACGGCTCCCAGCGAGAGCTGGCCGACGACTGGACGAAGTACGGCGACCCCTGGAGCTACCGGCGCGACCGGCATACCGTCCGGGTGGAATTTGCGGACCAGACCGTTCTGGCCGTCCCGTACGTCATGCCCGTCATTGGCTACGATACCGACTACGTCGGCACCCTTTGGCTCTGGCAGTGCGAGGCCGAGCAGGAGCTGGACTTTGACGCCTTCAACGCCCAGGACTATATCAAGGCGCTGGACGCCAAAAACCGGGCCGAGGACATCACCCGCGTGCTCTACCCCAATGACAGCACGTACGAGGGCAAGCGGCTGCGTATCAAACAGCAGTACGTTCTCTCGTCGGCCTCGCTGCAGAATATCCTGCGCAGCTATAAAGAGGACCACGGGAACGATCTTTCCGCCTTCGCCGATTTCTGCGCCATCCAGCTCAACGACACGCACCCGGCCATGTCCATCCCGGAGCTCATCCGGCTGTTGGAAAAGGAGGGCATGTCCTTCGACGCCGCCCTGGCCATAGCCCAGCGGACCTTCTCTTACACGAACCACACCATCATGGGCGAGGCCCTGGAAAAGTGGGACCTGGGGCTGCTGGAATCCGTCGTGCCGGAGATTGCCTATATCATCCGCCGCATCGACGAGCGCTGCCGGGCGGAGCATCCGAATCTCTTCATCATCCGGGATAACCAGGCGCATATGGCAAACCTCTCCGTCTATGTCTCCAGCTATGTCAACGGCGTGGCGAAGATCCACTCGGAGATTCTGAAAAACAGCCTATTCCGGGACTGGTACGCCGCCTATCCCCAGCGCTTCCAGAATAAGACGAACGGCATCACGCCGCGCCGCTGGCTGGGCCTGTGCGACCCGGAGCTGACGGAGTTGATCACCAGCCGTATCGGCCCCGGCTTCCTGACGAATCTGGACCGGCTGGAGGAGCTCAAGCCGCTGATCGACGATGAGCTCATCCGGGAGTTCAACCGCATTAAGCGGGAGAAGAAGGTCCAGTTGGCCGCCGTGATTGAGAAAAACGAGGGCGTCGTCATCAACCCCGACGCCGTCTTCGACGTGCAGGTCAAGCGGCTGCACGAATACAAGCGGCAGCTGCTGAACGCCCTGGTGACGATGGACCTCTATTTCAGCCTGAAGGAAGGCAGCCTGAAGGATATGCCGCCGCTGGTCTGCATCTTCGGGGCAAAATCCGCCCCGGGGTACGCCCGGTCCAAAGCCATCATCCGCTATATCAACCGCATCGCCAAGCTCATCAACGGCGACCCGGATATGCAGGGCAAGCTGCAGGTCGTCTTCGTGCAGAATTATAATTGCAGCTATGCCGAGCATATTATCCCCGCGGCGGATATCTCTGAGCAGATCTCCCCTGCCGGGACGGAAGCCTCCGGCACGGGCAATATGAAGCTGATGCTCAACGGCGCCGTGACCCTGGGCACGATGGACGGCGCAAATGTCGAGATCGTCGAGCGGGCGGGGCTGGAGAATAACTACATCTTCGGCGCGACCGTCGAAAAGATTAACGCCATCCGCGACACCTACTGGGCCCGGAGCATTTACGACGCCAATCCCCGCATTCGCCGGGCGGTGGACACCCTGGTCAGCGGCATCGTGCCGACGGACCAGGAGCAGACTGAGCTCTACACCGCGCTGCTGGACGGCGCCAGCTGGCACCGCCCCGACCACTACTTCCTGCTGCTGGACTTCGAGGATTACCGCAACGCCCGCCTGCGCGCCATTTACGACGCCGCCGACCGGATGCGCTTTGGCCGCAAGGGCCTGCTGAACCTAGCCGCCGCCGGGCACTTCTCCTCCGACCGCACCATCGGCCAGTATGCCCAGGAGATCTGGCACATCGAAAAATAAATATGCAAAAACCGCCGGGGATGTGGCGTTTTCCACATCCCCGGCGGTTTTTTATCTTTATCTTTATCTTTACGCCGTCCCGCTGGCGATGACATCGTACCAGCCGGGAAGGTAGAGCTCTGCCCAGTGGGCCTCTATCAGCCGGGCGGCCCGGATCGTCGTTCGGTTATAAGCCCGCAGGCGGGGGCAATAGCGGTGGGGCGCATTCTCCGGCGTATCCGACTGCTGGCCTTCCAGCAGCCGCAGGCCCCAGCTTGTCAGGTACGCCCGGGCCTGGCGCTGCTGCCGGGGATGCGCGTCATCCTGGGCCAGGGCCCAGAGGGTGGGGACGGCGGCTTCGTTCAGCTCCCCCAGCGCCGCGACGTCGATCTGCGCCAGCTGGCCGCGCTGCCATTGGTTTAGATTGTACCGGGCGATGACGCCGTCGACATTGCCATAGCTCAGCAGTAAAATGACCAGCGCCGTCGCCGCCAGCAGGGGCTTTCCATAAGAAACCCGGGGCAGAAACAACCGGAGCAGCGCGCAGACAAAGCAGACCGCCAGCAGCAGCAAAAACAGCGCTGTCAGGACTCGTAACCGCGTCATGCCGAAGCGCTCTATATAAAGCACCAGCTTAGATGCCGCCGTGGCGATCAGCAGCAGGGAGACGAGGCTGAGAAACGCCAGCATCCCCCGCAGGACGCCGGGCAGACGGCCTGCCTGCCGCCGGGCCAGCCGCAGCGCTGCGCCGGTCAGCGCCAGATTGATGGCACTGATGGCGGCCATCTCAAAAAAGCCCCGCCGGGCGTATTCTGCCGCGGTATAGCCCGCCGGCAGCAGGCCGGCAAAGCCGGAGAAGAAATAAGCCAGCTGCGAGACGAGATAGCAGACATAAAGCCCGCAGATCACGCCCAGGAACGCCGCCAGCGCCGCTGCCTCGACGCCCCGGCGAGCCGGGGACGGGAGCGCCTGCCCCGCCGCGCGCTGCCCCGGCAGGCAGAAGCTCTGGCCGAACAGCGTTAAAAACAGCGCTGTACCCAGCCCGACGCTGAAAAACAGCTCCAGTACAAGGGCCGCATTGATCCGCTGCAGCGCGCCGTCAAAGGCGGCGTCGGACGAAGCCAGGAGCACGACCAGGACCACCAGCACCGGCCCGGCACACAGCAGGCCCAGCAGGATGCTGCCGACCCGCCGCTTTTCGACTGTCCCGTCCGGCCCCTGCCGGTGGAACAGACCATAACAGGCAGCGCCCCAATGAGCGACGCCGAACCAGGCCAAGCCGCAGGCGTCCGCCAGTGCGCCGATGCCGCTCCGCCGCTGCAGGGCGAAGGCGTCGCGCAGCGCCAGCGTCGCCAGCAGCAGCCCAAGGAGCAGCGCCAGGCATTTGACCCCGCCGTCGGCCGTCCAGATCAGGCTCACGGCGGCGGCCGCCGCGCCGATGGCGCAAAGGACGCCAAAGGCGCTAACGGAACGGCGCCGGGGCCGGAGATAGCACGCCGTCAGCGCCACGAGGGCCAGCATCGCGGCGCTGAGCGCCAGGTTGGGGCCGTACCAGATAAGCCCATCCGCCGCCAGGAGGCTTGCCAGAAAATATCCGGCGGCGTACCGCAGATCCCGGGTCCCAGCCACCGGGCGCTGGGGCCAAAGCTGCGGGGCTGCGTTCTTCTCGTTTTCCATGCTCATTCCTCCTCCCGCTCCCAGCGCAGCAGATCGCCGGGCTGGCAATCCAGCGCCTTGCAGATAGCCTCCAGCGTTGAAAAGCGGATCGCCTTGGCCTTGCCTGTTTTTAAGATAGAGAGATTGGCCTGGGTGATCCCCACCTGCGCCGCCAGCTGGCCGGAGGTCATCTTCCGGCGGGCCAGCATCACATCCAGTTCTACACGAATCGCCATGGCTGCCCCTCCTAGATCGTCAGGCGGTTTTCTTCCGCCAGGTCCGCCGCTGCCCGGAAGCAGGCCGCGACGATCTGCAGGACGAAAAACAGAAACAGCATCGCCGCCGTCACCAAAAACAGCGGCGCGTACTGCACGCCGCCCCCGGCGCAGACCAAGGCGCAAATCAACGCGCACCAGCCAACCCGGCGAATCCGGGCGCAGTTGGCGCTGCAAAAGGGCGCGCCTACCCGGATTGCCGCCAGGAGCCGCCAGAGCTGCCACAGGGCCAGCGCCGCCGGGACCGTGCAGCCGTACCAGCTCACCAGCAGCGCAGTATACACCCCCGGCTGCAGCGGCCGCAGCGCCACATACCAGCGCGCCACGCTGGGCGCGAGGCCCGCCATCCCCAACAGCACAGCGGCAAAGACCAGGATAAAGATCTGCGCCGCCAGGGCGCTTCGTTCTTGCTTCATTGCACGCACCATCCTCCGTTGTTTTGGCTTAGTATAGCTCTAGTTTTATTGTTTGTCAATAAATATTTTTTGTTTTTCAGAAAATACAAGTAAAAAACACCGCCGCAGCAGGCCGGACGTTTTATCCGGACTGCTGCGGCAGCAGTTCTCTTTCTA
>CAUBQU010000107.1 GCA_958438185.1 uncultured Oscillospiraceae bacterium | reverse complement strand
TTCTTATTCCGCTTCTTCCGCTTCCGCCCCGTCGCCGGGCTCCGGGAACCAGATCATATTGCCCGGGTTCGGCGCCAGGGACTCATCCGGCTCCAAGCCACGGCTTTTGCACCAGCCGTTAAAAGCCGCCCGCATAAAATTCTGCGCGCCATTCATCGAGGAATAGAGATTGACCTCCTCCTGCCCGACATAGAGCATCACATTGATTCCCGCCCGATTGGCAAAGGACCGCTGCCCCCGGATCTGGTCATAGGTAAAGGCCTGCGCCTTCCGGCCCGGGCGGCGGTAAACAAAGCCCTCAGCGCTGTAGTCGATCCCTGTCATGAAATAATTCAGCAGCAGATACAGCCCCAGCAGAATAATAATCGCCGCCATGACATAAAATGCCGGCCCCAGCCGGGCGGCAAAGAACAGCAGCAAGGCCACGCCCGCGACGGCGAGGATCACGCCGAAGATGACATTCGCCCGGGCCAGCCGCACCTTCGATTGCCCGATGCCCAGATCCGCCCGCTTGCTCAGCCGCTGCAGCAGCTTGTCCGTCAGAAAGCACAGTGCAAACACCAGGGCCATAAAAATGCCGATCAATACATAAATCATTGCGTCACCTCATTGTCGTTCTTGCGCGCTGTCTGATTCGAACACGCGCCCGGCACCGGCGCAGCCAGGACCGCATCCACCGGGATATCATGGGCCGCCGCATCCAGATGGGGCAGCAGCTGAAAGTCGTAGCATAGGGCGATGGTCGGGTGCGGATGTGCGGCCAGATAGCGGTCGTAAAAGCCGCCGCCGTAGCCCATCCGATGGCCCTGCCGGTCAAAGGCCAGCCCCGGCGTCAGGACCAGAGCCGTATCGTCATCCGCCGCTGGCTGCGAGCCGTCCGGCTCCGGGATGCCGCAGTAGCCGGGGGCCGCCTGGGTAAGCTCGTCCAGCCAATAAAAGACCATCTCCCCCGGCCCTGTGACCTTGGGGACGGCGACCCGCTTCCCATCCCGCTGCGCCTGCAGCAGCAGCGCGTGGGTCTCGACCTCCTGGTTATAGCTCAGATAACCATACAGCGACCGAGCCTGCCGGTAAAGGGGATGCCGCCGCAGCGCCGCCGCCAGCGCTGCGCTAGCCGAAGCGATCTGTGCCGGCGTCAGTGCCCGCTTCGCCTGCCGGATCTGCGCCCGCAGCGCATCTTTTTGCAACGTATCCATCTCCGCTCACCTCTAAAATCTTATCATACCGGATTTTCTCCCCGCCGTCAACCACATCTTCCCCGCATCGTGTGCCCCCTTGCACAGCGGCGTCAGAAAGCAGAAAAAAGCAAGCCCTCGCGCAAGCGAAGGCCCGCTTTCTTGTTGCTTTTTGGTATTCCACGAAACCCGTCCGCTGCCTGGCGGTACAGGCAAAATTCAAGTCGCCATCGCCGAAAGCGCGGCCAGGAACTCTTTTTTCGCCTCAATATGGATTGCGTGCCCGCAGTCAAACCTGGCAAGGGTACAATCCGGGACCAGCGCCAGGACCTGGGCCAGATCCTCCTCCCCCAGCGCCCCCAGCAAGAGCCCGTCCGGCGCGCGCTCGGCTTTGGCTTTCAGGAATAGCGTCTTGCAGCGGATGCCCCGCAGCAGGTCCGCATGGTCGATCCCCGCGTGGAAGCTGCCGGTATAAAACGTCTCACCGAAGCGGGGATCGTAGCGCTGCATTCCCTGATAGGCGGCCAGCGCTGCCTTGGGCCAGAACGGAACGTGCAGGTCCCGGTCCGGGTGCCGCTGCCGGTCCTTTGCCGCCGCCGCGATCAGCTTCGGGCGCAGCTTCTCCCGCGACGCTTCCGGGAAGAATTCCCAGATGCGCTGATTGACAAAATAATACAGGACAAAATCCGTCTTCTCCGTCTGCTGCAAAAACGCATGGCAGATAGATGACAGGTCCACATAGTTGAACGTCTGCTTCCGCCGCTCCCCCTGGCTTGCAAAAAACGGCGGGTCCTCCAGCACCAGGCCGCGGCACAGATCGCTGTGCGATGCAGCATAGGCCGCAATCAGCCCGCCGGAGGAGTGCCCCAGCAGGCAGGCCGGGGCTTTGACAACATCTTGCAAAAAGCGCACGATCGCCTCGCCGCAGTCTGCCACGTTGTATTTGGCTGCGTCCTGCAGGCTCCCGCCGTGGCCGTAGCAGTCGACAGCGTAGACATGAAACCGCCGCGCCAAAGCTGGCATAACGCCGAAAAAGCTCGTGCTGTCCACCGCCTGCGCGTGGAGCAGCACCAGCGGTGGCCGGTCGTTTTTTATTTCATAATATTGCAGGCCAATGCTCTCGCCTTTATCCGCATACATTTCGCATTTCATCCTGCAGCCCCTCCTTTGGCATCGCCCGCCTGCGTTGTTCTTCCGCGTGATCTTATGTTTCCAGGGCCTGCGCCGTCTCTCATACGTCATGCACACCCGCTAGGGCCAAAAACTTTTTGTCCGACTGGATCGCGTGGGTGACGAATTTCCCATCCCGGAACAGCGCATACGTCGTGACCGGCGCGGGTGCGCCCTGCGCCGCCGCTTTGTCCGTGATATGGATCACCCGCAGCGGGATCCCATGGGCCTGCGCCGCTTCCTGCACCCGCGGCACCCAGTAATAGGTAAACGGGCATGGTCGGTGTAGTAGAGGACGAAGCCCTCCCCCGCCGCCTGCGGGTGCTTGGCACACGCCCTGAAGCGCGGCGGCGCAGCCGCTTCGTCCAGCGGCAGATACAGCAAATTGATCCCGCAGTCTGACGTATCAGCGACTCGAAAGCCCTTGTGGGCCAGATACTTGGGGTCCGAGAGAAATTCCCGTTTCCTGCCTTCGGCGGAAAGAATGCACAGGCCCTGTTTTCCCTGCGCTTTCGCGTCGCGAAGGCATTCGCGCAGCAGATCATTGGAGTACCCATGCCCCTTCATCGCGCCCGCGATCCACAGGCAGTTGATATAGAGATAGCCCGGCGCCTCGATGGGCACCCACGCATTTTCCGCCGCAATGTACTCAATGAAGCACTTGCCCCGTTCCTCGCTCCGATAAAAAACAAGCCCTTCGTCAAACCGCTGCTTCATCCATTCCTTTTTCGCAAGGCTCTGCTTGCCCGACATGGCGCAGCAGATATGCTCTTTGTCAATATTTTCCTTTGTGATTCGGATATAGTTCATAGCGCTTTTCCTTCCTCACCCGGCGCGATGCGTTGCCAAATATCACATTTCCAGACATCATTTCGTCTCCCGCGCGCCAGGAGCATACAGCCTGAAAAACTGCCGGACATGCCGCTCGATCAAGCCCAGCACCTCGCCCTCCCGCTCCGGCTCTCGGTCGCAGAGATTGATCCAGACAGAGACCGGCAGGCAGAGCTGCGCCGCCATGATCTCCGGGTCGCAGCCCGCGAGCTTGCCCTGGCGCATGAGAAAGCGGATGAGCCCAGTAAAATAGCGCAGAACGTCCGTATAATTCTGCTTGGTCTGCAGGGCCTTCAGCTCCGGGTTTTGGAATTGCTCAATGGTCAGCATCTTGCGGGATCTGCTGATCTGCGGATCATGCAGGATATATTTGACCTGCCCGAGGATCATCTGCAGCACCGCGTCGGGCGTCAGCGCCTGCTTGTCTTTGAGAAAGGCCGGGTCATCCCAATCCGCCCGGGCAAAGATAGCGCGTGCATTGTACTGCGCCAACCCAGCTTGCACCAGCGCATCTAAGATCTCCTGCTTGCTTGCAAAATGGCTGTACATCGACGCCTTACGAATGCCGACCGCCGCCGCGATCTGCGCGATCGAGGTTGCCTCATACCCCTGCACCGAAAACAGCTCCAACGCCGCCTCTAAGATCTCCTGCTTCGTATTCCCCTTTTCCATCCGCCGCTCGCCTCCCATCCATCATCGTGCCCCTATTATACCTACCGAACGTTCGGTTGTCAAGAGAGCAAAACAATGGGGTAATACTCCCCGACCTTGGCGACCTCGTAGCCCTTGAGCTTGACCGAGACGGCGTTGATCTCCGCCTTGCTCATGGTGTTGTAGTATTTCCGGATCTCCTCCGCGTAGTTTTTCTCCCACGTCGTCATCGTCTCGCCAATGGCCCGGACGGTCCCCGGCGCCAGCCGGATGCGTGTTGCCTTGTCGTAGGCGTCTGTGTACCGCCCCGCGACGTAGGCCGCGTAGTCCGGGATCTCAATGCCGCCCCGCTGAATGTGCCGCAGGTTCTGGTAATTCTTGCTGTGCAGGTAAAGCGCCACCCGCATGTCCGGCGTGATGCGGCAGCTCACCTGCTCGCCCCGCTCGTTCATGCCCGTGATCTCAATGGGCTTCTGCTTGCCCTTGCCCGCGAGATAGTCCATAAATTTCCGGTCCTTCGTGAAGCTCTCGAATCTCGCGTACGCCCGCCGTTGGTAGTCCAGCTGCTTCAGCTCGCCCTGCTGCAGGTCAAGAGCCGCCCGGTAAAGGGGGTCACTGTCCTGGTACCCCGTGAACCGCCGCAGCAGCCGCACCGGCGTCAGCGTCCCGTCCACGAGCCACCGCCCGCCGTCCTTGACCGCGCCGATCGCCTTCGGCAGGTTCCGGTCTCCGCGCCCCCGGGTGCTCTCAATGTCCCCGATGACCTCCAGCACCTGCTGATAAACCTCCCGCCGGTCCGCCGTGTCAATCAGCTTCTTCTGCGTCCGAATCTCGTTCTCGATATTCAGCGCCACGCCTAAAAGCTGCTGCACCTCCCGGGGTGACATGGTGTTGATCTGCTTTTTCTCCCAGTTGGCAAGAATGTCCTCAACGCGCCGGTCCGCGATAAAATCCGGGTTCGTCTTTTTCTGGTCCTCATACCACGCCTTGAGCCGCTCGACGTCCACGACCTTGTCACCTCGGACCTCCGGATGCCAGAACCCTTCCTCGACGCTCATCGTCCCTGCGGTATTTTGAAGTTGAGTTCCAGACCTTAGAGCCGAAGTATGAACCGCAGTCCCCGCAGACAATGCGCGAGGAAAAAATACTCTTTCCGCTGTACTGGCGGCTGATCTGCTTGCGCCGCGCAAGCTCCGTCTGAACTTTGTCGAACTCTTCCGGCGTAATGATCGGCTCATGGCTGTGTTCCACATAATACTGCGGCACCTCGCCCTCATTGACCTTCCTCTTTTTCGTGAGGAAATCGACCGTGAAGCATTTCTGAAGGAGTGCAGCGCCCTTGTATTTCTCGTTTTGAAGGATGCTTTCCACTGTACTGGTCTGCCAGCGTTGTTTTCTCGATGGAGTCGGAATCCCATCTGCTGTCAGCTCCTTTGCGATGGCTCCCGGCGTCAGCCCTTCCATGAAACGAGTATAGATTCGGCGGACAATGACCGCCTCTTCTTGCACGACTTCGGGAAAACCGTCCGCTCCCTTGCGGTAACCGAGGAATTGCTTGTATGGGAGGTTGACCTTTCCATCCGCAAACCGCTTCCGTTGTCCCCAGGTCACGTTCTCCGAAATGGAGCGGCTTTCTTCCTGTGCCAAGCTCGACATGATAGTTAGCAGCAGTTCGCC
>CAUBQU010000106.1 GCA_958438185.1 uncultured Oscillospiraceae bacterium | reverse complement strand
CGGCTGCGGGCAGGGCGTTGATGGTCTCCTCGACCTTCGCGGCGGCAGCCTTGTCGTCCAGTGCGGCCAGAGCGGCTTCGCAGGCTTCCAGCTTCGCAGCGGCATCGTCGGAGACGAGGGACTGCTGGGATTCTGTCAGCTTGTCGAATGCTTCTCTTGCTTCGGCGACAGCGTCAGCGTTTTCTGCGGTGATCTCTTCTGCTGCGGGCAGGGCGTCGATCAGAGCGGTGACAGCGTCAGCCGCGGCCTTGTCGGCAACGGCGTTTTCTGCCGTCTTGACATAGCGGACTGCGTCGTACAGCGCGTAGTACTCTTCGCCGTAGTCGGCAAACTTCGCGCTCAAACGCTCTTCGCTAATGCCCTTGACCGTCTCGAGGGCCGTTTCAATGGCCTTGATGGAGTCGGCGGTGTAAAGCGCCTTGTTGGCAAGGATCTCGTTGGCCTTGGCGATCTGCTTGTCGAGGCGCGCCTTATTGACGCCGCATTCGATCCAGCTGTTGCCCTTGTTGTTGTACTTGGCGTTGTAGAAGTCGCAGACGGAAACAGTCGCCTGGGACTTGTAGCCGACGATGGTCTCCTTGCCTGCATAGTTGTTGTCGTAGACGACGTCGATGATCGTCTTGCCGGTCGTTTCGTTGACCCACGGGGCTGCCGTGATGTCGCAATCCTTGTAACCGGCGTGGAGCAGACCGGAAAAGCCCATCAGGGCGCAGCCGTTGGAGATATAGTTGCCGCCGCCAGCCAGACCGCCGGACTCGCCGGGGCCCATGGCCTTCAGATAGTTGATGTAGGTCTCAATTGCCGCATCCGCTTCGGCTTCGCCCGTGTGGACGGCAGCGATGGTCGCAGCCCAACCGGCGATGTCGATGCCCATGGTCATGGATTCGGGCCGGATGGCGCTGATGCCAGCGGAACCGGTGGCCTTGAAGTTGTACTTCTCGCCTGCACCGGCTGCCATCATACCCAGTTCCGAGTAGACGCCGCCGGACCACGGGCCGCCGTAGTTGTTGGCCAGGGTCTTGACCCAGTTCTGGCCCTGATAGTTATAGGGGTTCTCGCCCATTTCGACGATGGCGATGACCATTGCACCGTACTGGGTGCCGTACCAGCTGGATTCGGGCTTCGGCAGGTTGAAGGTGTAGCCGTTGGCCGGGTCCTGGATGTAATCGCCCAGGGCGGCGTAGGCGGCAAAGACGTTCCAGTAACCGTCGACAGTCCGGTTCGTCAGCCAGTCATTGCGGCAGATCTCGTAGGAGAGCTGCAGCTTGTCCGCCGTCTTGGCGTAGATGAGGACGGTGAAGTCCCGGGTCTTGGTGACATCGCCCATGCTGGCGGTCGCCGTCAGGGTGACGGAGACGCTGCCGCTCTCGGGCTGGGTGACCTTGCCGTCCGGGGCGAGGACCGCCGCGTCGGAGCTGGACCACGTCAGGGTCACATCCGCGTTGGAGGACTTGGGCAGGGACAGGTCCTTGGACGTCTCAGGCAGGACAACGAGGTCCCGCAGGACGGCGTCGACGGCGTCTTCCGCTGCACTGGCGTCGGCCTTGACGGTCAGGTCAAAGGTTCTCGTCTCCTTCACATCGCCGCGGGTGATCGTCGCCGTCAGGGTGACGGGGGTATCGAATTTGCCGCGGGTGACCTTGCCGGTGGCGGGGTCAATGGCGTCTGCTGCGGAGCTTTCCCAGGTGATGGTGCTGCCGAAGCGGCCTTCCGTGATGAGGGTCACGTCCGCGACGACGGGGTCGGCGATCGCGAGGCTGGCCGCGTCATTGGCGACGGCCTGGGTGTCGCTCATGGGGTAGGTGTAGTCTGCGTAGCTGGCGGTCTCGTTGTCGTAGTCCGTCAGGGCGATGAGGGCGGCGACCGTCGCCTCGGCATCGCCGGTGGAGGCCGTCTTGCCGACATTCTTGCAGAAGGAGCCGTCCGCCGCGGCGGAGGGCAGGAGATAATCCTCTACCAGCTGCTCGGCCAGCTTCAGATAATGGCTGCGCTTGAGGAAGCTGCCGGTCTTCTCTGCCCCGGCGACAAAGGCCGAGACATAGCGGGCCGCGCTTCTCGTATAGGTGATCTTATCGGAGACCAGCATATTCTCCATCGCCTGCAGGACGTCAGTCAAAGCGGCCTTGGCCTGCTTGCCATAGACGGGGTCATCCGTCAGGCGGGCCATCAGGAGGGCGAAGTCCGCCTGGTCGGTGATGACGGCTTCACTGGAGGGGGTGTAGCTGCTCGTCAGGCTGTAGACTCTGCCGCCGCCGGTGTAGTCGATGAGCTTACTCAGCAGGTAGTCAATGGCGCCTGCGCGGCCGAGCTTCGTGCCTTCGGCTTCGTTGCCCCAAGTCTCCGCGCCGCCGTAGTACATCTCCATGGCCAGGGCCATGCCGACAGCGTCGCTGGATTCGGTATAGTTGTACGGCTGCGGGGCCTTGAGATAGCCGGTGTCGGCGTTCTGCGCCGTCAGGGCTTCGGCGATCATATCCCGCTGCGTCGCCGCGCCGCTGCCGGTGATGGTGTAATCCATGACATTGAGGTCGCGGACGTAGGCATCGAGATACAGATAGTGCAGCGTGTTGCGCGCTTCAAGGCTGCTGTTGACCTGATAGTAGCTGTTGTAGCTCTTGAGCAGGTCCGTGTAAGCGCCGGTGTCCACGCCAGCCTGGGCCAGGGCATAGGCCTGCCCGGCGTAGTCCAGAGTCTGGCGGCCTTCGTAGTAGGCGATCAGGTCCTTCTTTGCGGCGGCTGCGCCGAAGATGGCGTCCGCAACGGTCAGTTGGGCGGCGTCGGATTCGACGACATGGCCCGTGCTGTCTGTCACGACGCAGCGATAGTAATAACCGTCTCTTGCAGCGCTGTCGCTCTTTGCAAGCTGCAGGACGTTGGAGGTTGCATCCGTGATATCGCTGAAGTTTCTGTCCGCATAGCGGCTGCTCTGCCACTGATACGTGTAGCCCAGGGTACCGCCGGTGGCAGTGACGCTGAACAGGGCGCTGCGGTTGTTATACGCCGTGGCGTCCTTCGGCTGCTCGGTCAGAGACAGGGTGATGACGGCCTGCTTGCTCTTGTTCAGGGTCGGGCGGCTCGTCGCCTCGTCCCAGGTCCAAGCGCCGTTTTCCGAGAAGTCAAAGCCGACCTTCTCCGTCCAGAAGGACTGGGTGCCCAGTTCTTCGGCGGTGACATCGTCGCCGTTGTTGATACTGGCCGGGGCCGGGGCGCCGTTGACGGTCGTCGTGGTCAGGCCGTAGTTATTGGCATATTCCAGCTTGCCGGTCTCTGCCAGGAACGCGCCGTTGGCGATGACACGGCCGGAGGTCGTACCGGCGGACTCTGCACCGTTGCGGACAGATTCCATCGCCGCGACGGAGTTGTTGACTGTGACCTTCTTCGGGGCCTGGCTGCCGGAGGGTCTTGTCAGGCCGGTCATGCCGCTGACGGGGCCGACGGCATCGTTCCGGGTGCCTTCGATGTTCGCCGTGACATAGCAGCGGTTGACATTGGCCGTATTGAAGCATTCCGTCAGGCCGAGGACACCGCCTGCGGAGTTCGCCGCCTTGACCAAGCCCGCAACGGAGCAATCCTCGACCGTCAGGCTGCCGTTGGAGTTGTTGCCATAGTTCATCCGGCCAGCCACGCCACCGGCGTTGCCGGAGCCGCTCACCGTCGCGTCCACCGTCGCATTGACGGAGCAGCGGGTGATGTAGTCGTGGTCATAGCCATCGCCGTTGGAGACGTTGGCCGTGCCGATGATGCCGCCGGCGTATTCCGCCGCGATATAGCCCGAGACATGGCAGTTCTCGATCATGACGGCGTTGCCGATCTGACCGGCCAGGATGCCGCCGTAGCGGGCGGTGCCGTTCGTGTCGATATAGGCGTTGGCCAGGGTCAGGTTATGGACATAGCTGATGTGGCTCTTCGTGCTGCCAAGCAGGGAGAAGAAGCCGGTGTTGGCGCCCCACCAGGTGTCCTTCACGCTGTCGCGGACCTTCATGTTGGAGATGGTGTGGCCCTTGCCGTCGAAGAATCCGGCAAAGGGACGGGGCATCCAATACTTGCCGTCCAGATCCAGGTCGGCATCCAGGACGACGTATTTGCCCTCGAAGTTATCCGTCGAGGCGTCGAAGTACGCCAGCTGATTGACCGTCTCGATGCGGTACGGGTCGTCCTTGGAGCCGTCGCCGCCGGCAAAGCCTTCTGCCGCGTAGCCCAGCCAGGAGTCGCTGGCGGGCGTCGTGAAGGTGATGGTCTTGGGTTCGCAGTCCTTAAACTTGACGGAAAGCGTCGTCTCCGTCTCGGCCAGGAGCTCTGCGTAGGTGAAGGTGACCTTAGTGGACGTGTCGTCCGTCACATAGGTCATGGCCAGCTTGGTGATGGGGACCTGCTTGCCGCCCGACGTCGCTGTGACGGTGAAGTCCGCGGCGGTGATCGTCGTGTAATCCAGCAGGTTCGTCATCTCGACCATAAAGCTCTTGCCGGTGGGGTTCTGGATGCCCTTTTCGTTGATATCCAGGCCCTCCGTCTCGGGCTTGTCGTAGTTGTACTTGCCGTCCACCTTCTGCTGCCATTTCAGGATGGGGTAGCCGCCGTTGACATTCTCGCTGTCGGCGACAAAGCCCGCACCCAGCGCCGCCGTCTTGAGGGCGTCAGCCGCCAGGCCGGTGATGCCGTCGCGGTCTTCCGTATTCTGGCCGCAGCCGAAGAAGCTGTCGCTGGCTTTGATATAGAAGCAGTTTTTGAAGATGGGGAATTTCGGGTTGCTGACTGCGCCGCCGAAGCCCTTACCGGCCAGACCGCCGATGTAGGCATTCGTGCTCGCCCCTGCCTGCGGGGCCGCGACCGTACCGGCGTTGTACCAGTTCGACTCTTCCACGATGGTCGTGATCGTCATCGAACCGACGACGCCGCCGACCCAGGGGTTCGCGTTCGTCGCTGTGACGGTGCCGGCATTGTAGATGTTCTTCATCTTGCAGATGCCCGTACCGGCGACGCCGCCGATGTAGTTGTTACCGGTGACCGCGCCTGCGTTGAAGCAGTTGCCAAGATAGCAGGTATTGGCCGTATTGCCGACGATACCGCCGACATTGTTGCCGGTGCTGGTGATCGTCGCGTAGTTGCCGCAGTTCAGGATGATGGCCTTTTCGTAGGCCTGCCCGGTGATCGCACCGGCGGTACCGGTGCTCTTGATGCAGCCGTTGCCGATCACGAGATTCTTGACGACGGCGTTCCCGCCGATCGCGCCGAAGAAGCCCGCAACGCGCTTCGCGTCGCAATACAAATTGGAGATGGTGTGGCCATCGCCGTCAAAGGTGCCCTGCCAGCAGGTGTATTTGCTGGAACCGAAGGGGACCCAGTTGGGGCCGGACCAGGTGCCGTCCGATGCTTGGACGCCGCCCATATCCAGGTCGGCCGTCAGCTTGACGGTCTTGCCCTTGAACAGGTCCTGGGCAATGCCCTGGGACTGGTTGGCTCTGCCGGAGCAGATCTCCATCAGGCCCGCGAGCTGCGCAGGGGTGCTGAGTTCGAATGAGGTGTCCTTTGTGTTGTACC
>CAUBQU010000105.1 GCA_958438185.1 uncultured Oscillospiraceae bacterium | reverse complement strand
GAATCCGGGTCTTCGCCGTCAAAGCACAGCTCGCCGGTGTAGCCATCTTCTTTGTCGTAGTCGATCTGCAAGTAGCTGTCGTCCATCTCACCCATTTCCATTTCGACAAGCGCGTCGTAGTCGTAGTATTCGCCGTCAATGTCCATGGCAAAGAGCGTATAGTGGCCTGCCAGGCGGCCTTCTTCCTTCGGTGCGGCGGCCAGATCCTTGGCCCAGTCCGGGGTCTCCAGGCCCTCTTTCAGGTAGCGGGTCACAGTACCCTCGTCGCTGATCTCCAGCACACCGTCCTTCAGCGTGCCGGTGACGGGTACATCAATGCTAAAGATCTGATAGGTCCCGGAGAACGCCTCGCCGTCCAGCTTCCAGGTCAGCGCATACGTTAGAACGTCGTTGATCTCGCCCTTGCCGCCCTTTTTCAGCTCCACATAGGCCTCCGCGTTCTCCGGTGCGGTAAAATTCGTGCCGTCGCTGGAGATCGCAATGCAACGATATTTGCCCGTTACGCCGGTGCTCTTCTCCTTGCCGCAGGCGGCAAGGGTCAGCAGCATCGCCGCTGCCAGCAGCAGTGCGAGCAGTTTTGTCAAATTCTTTTTCATAGGTCCCTCCTTGTTGATTTTGTTCCTGCTGTTCTATTCCTTCTACCAGGGGCGGCCTGCCGATGCTGTTTTTACAAACGCGATGGTTGCAAGGCAGCCGTCCTCGCTTTCTAGTTCCATCTGGATCGTGCCGCCCCCGGCTTCTTCGTGGCGCAAGGAAGCAATGGTGCCCAGGCAGGCGCCATCCGGGCCGGTCAGCGCCCAGGTATGCAGATCAAATTCCGTGCTTGCGACATCGCCCGGTTGGAGATAGCAAAATTGCAGCGTATCCTCCAGCACGGATTCCCCGTCTAGGGCGACGGTGATCCCACCATCGGGCTGGATGGTCAAGACAAAGCGGCCATCTGCGCTGGCCCAGCTGCCTGCGATGCGCACAAGCAGCGCTTCGTTATCCACATAGGTATAAGTCCCGTCCAGTACGGTGGGTGCTGATTTGGATGCGGGGGCGAATAAATGATACAGCCCGATCCCCGCCAGAGCAGCCAGCGCCAAGGCGGCAGAGGCGCGCAGCAAGCCTTTGCTGCGCCGGGTCATCCGATGACATCGCCGTCGTCAAAGGGATCGCCGCACTCCGGGCAGAATTTCGGGGGATGCGCTGGGTCTTCCGGCTCCCAGCCGCATTTGTCGCAGCGGTACTGGGGGACGCCCGCCGGTTTCTTTGCGCCGCAGTTTTGGCAGAATTTCCCCTTGCTGACCGCGCCGCAGGTGCAGGTCCAACCGGCTGCTTCTGCAGGCTTTGGGCTGCCGCATTCGGGGCAGAATTTCCCGGTGGCTGTCGCGCCGCAGGCGCAGGTCCAGACGCTGGACTGCGTAGGCTCCGGCTTTTTCGCGCCGCACTCCGGGCAGAATTTCCCGGTCGCCGTTGCGCCGCAGGCGCACTTCCAGCTGCCCGCTGCCGGGGCGGCTGCGGGCACGCTCTGCTGGGACTGCTGGCCCATGGTGAAGAGATTCTGTGCGTTCATGCCGCCTGCGTTCATTGCCATCCCCATGCCCATAAAACCGGTCATCGCGCCCGCTTCGTTGGAGGCCGCCGCTTTCATCGCGTCCGCCTGCGCGCCGATGAGGGTCGCCGCCGCCATGGTGGGGTCGCGCATGATGGCCGTGCGCTGCGCCTGCTTGATCATCTCCGCGTCCTCCGGCGGCAGGGAGACGGAGCCCAACGCGATGCTGACGACCTGAAGGCCCCGCAGCTTGCCCCATTTTGCCGAGAGCGCCGCGTTCATCGCTTCTTCCAGCTCAGTATTATGGCTGACGATCTGGTTTGGACGCAGCTCCAGATCGGAGAGCCGGGCAAACGCTGGCTGCAGGGCGCTGATAAACTCTGCCTTGAGCTGGCTTTCCAAGGCGTCGCGGGTGTATTCCTGCTCCACATTGCCGCACACGTTGGTATAAAACCGCAGCGGGTCGGCGATCCGATAGGAATAGACGCCGGAGCAGCGCACGGAGACATCCACATCCAGGCCGATCTTGCTGTCGACCACGCGGAAGGGGATGGGGCTCGGCGTGCCGAATTTGTTGTCGATCAGCTCTTTGGTGTTGAAATAATAGATTCGCTGGTCCTTGCCGGTATCGCCGCCGTAGGTGAAACGCTTGCCGACGGTCGCAAAGGTGGAAAGAATGCTGTCACTCAGATCGCCGGAGAAGATCGACGGCTCCGTGGAGGTGTCGTAGGTAAATTCCCCGGGCTTGGCGCAGATCTCCACGACATTGCCCTGCTCGACGATCATCATGCACTGGCCGTCTGCCACGGCGATGCCGGAACCGCTTGTGATAATATTGTCGCTTCCTTTTGTGTTGGAGGAACGGCCGCTTACGCGCTTTTGCCCTTTTTTGACAAGTACCTCTTTCGGCATGGCTTCACAGTAGAAGAATTCCTTCCACTGGTCTGCCAGGGTGCCGCTCAGCGCGCCAATTCCCGCTTTGATCAGTCCCATTTGATAGGCTCCTTTCGATGAATGCTGTTTTTCGTGCCAAGATGCTGCCGCTGCCGCTTTGGCTTTTTCTGCGATGCCGTGCGCGGCATCGCAGATCGGCGATCGGGGAGGTGCTATGATTAGTGTCCCTTCCGAAAGGCGGCAGCGGGGGTCGGCGTTGCCGCCTTTCGGAAAGGGGCTTTTGCAAGCCCGCTTTTCTGGGGGCCAGGCGGCGGGGAAAAGCGCCGTCTGGCCCTGTTTTTGTGTTGATTCGATTTTTATGAACTTGCTAAGGCCCGCCAAAGGAATGTCACGATCTGGGCCCGGGTGCAGTTCTCATTCGGACCGAAGGTCGTCTCGGTGGTGCCGTAGGTGATGCCATTTCCAACGGCCCAGTTGACGGCGTCCTCGTAATAGCTGCCTGCAGGAACGTCTGTAAAGTGGGTTGGGGTATCGTCTGCAAAGACGGCGTTGATCGCGACGTCCTGCGCGCCCATGGTAAACGAAGCGTGATCGGGAGAGGTCGCATTTGTGAGCACGACACCGCCAGAGATGACCTCCCATTCCTGGAAACGTTTGCCCTGGGGGGTGGCATTGATTTTCAGTGTGATCGTCTGGCCCTCGACTGCCTTGGTGATGGCCTTTTCGCCAAGATAAGCCGTACCGCCGTCGACGGTGATGGCGTGCTTTGTGGAGACCGCGTCAAATTTGGTGGCCGTGCAGCCTGCGCGGCTACACTTGTAGGCGGTGGTCGTCGCGGTGCAGTTGGCTTTATCCACAGTCCAATCGTGGCCCAGTGGGGCAATGTAGAGGTCGGTGTAAAGGAATTCATTGCAGAGCATGCACCGTTCGACGGCTCCCTTGCCTGCCGTTGTGCAGGTCGGCGCGACGGCGGGGAGATACTCGGTTGTTGTGGTATGCTGCTTCGGGGCGGGGATCGTGTAACCCTGTGTGCCGTCCACGATTCGGTTGCAGAGGGTGCAGTAATCATCGCCGGAATAGCCATCCTGGAAGCAACTCACCGCACGGCAATTACGAGTCTCAATGGCGTAGCTGGGGTGCTGATACTGCTTTTTCCCCGGAATCACCCGCTTGCAGGCGGTGCAGAGGGTATCGCCCTCGCAGCCCTTGGTATGGCAGTTGCCGGCTACGTAGTTGTAGCGTTTTCCGTTGGACTCGCTCTTGTTTGTAGTCCAGGTGATGGTTTTCTTCCCGGTGGGGGAGGTCACTTCCTTTTGGTACAGCAGCTGCCTGCCGCCGGTGTGGGTTTTGCCAGCAGCGGGGAGGATGCGCGCCTCGTCGGAACTGTTATCTGTGGGATCGGGGGTATGGCAGTACTTGCAGATGCGGTACCCCGCGAAGCCGTCGTACATGCACACAGGGGCCACATAGCCGTCCGTAATATAGCTATGGCTGCTGCAGGCCTCCAGTGTGGGGGTAAACAGCAGAATGCCGCCAGTCGGCCAGCCTGCCGTCAGGATCGTGGTACGCCAGCTTCCGTCATCGTTTTCATGGAACGAATAGCGGGAGGCATCGAAGCTCCAGCGGTTACTGGGCGCGGCATCATGATCGTCGACAAACTCCGCATCTGCGTCCTCGCACTCGGTCAGGTGGGCATCAAAATAGGGATCTTCCTCGCAGTAGCCGTGGGTACAGCCGTAATTTGCCTCGGTGCGGGCGGTGCAGCAGTCTTCGCAGCGGTCTGCCTCACAGGTGGTGCAGCGGTCCACATCGTGGAAGCACTGGCCGCAGTCCACGCAGAAATGCGTCTCATATTCCTCTTCGTATTCACACATACCCTCAGCGCATTCGCTGGAAGCGCGGCAGCATGCTGCGCAGCGGGGGTGGCCCGCGTCGACGCATGTCTCGCACATTTCGTAGTCCCCGGTGAAAAAGCCGCCGCAGTCCTCACAGGTGCTGTCGAACCAATTGCTGCTCTCGACGCAGATATCGCCGGCCTCGCAGCCGGCCATCATAGAGTTGAATTCGCAGCACTCCACGCACAGGCCGCAGTCGGGGCAGGTTTCCAGGTGGTCGCCCGCGATGCATTCGCCACACTGACCGCAGGGCTCACAGCAGTCCTTGCAGTGGTTATTTTCTATGAACTGACACTGCTCCGTCTCTTGGTAGCAACTGCCGCAGATGGGGCAGTGGAAGCCGTCGTCCATGTCATAGACGCAGATGTCGCACATGCCGCAGGTCTCGCAGATCTCCACGCAGGCAGAGCATCTATGGCAGTCGGCGCAGAGGTTTCCTTCTGCGTCATCGTCCATCCAGCAGATGCCGCACTCGGAGCAGTGACCCATGTCGGCCATGCAGCTCTCGCAGAGGTTGCACTCTGTGCAGAAGCCGCCGCTGTTCATCAGGCATTCACCGCAACGCTCGCAGTGGGTTTCGAAGTAGCACCAGTCGTTGGTGCAGTACACAGTGCAGGCGCCGCAGTCGGGGCACATATAGTCGTCCCAGTGATAGTGGCCGCAGTGGAAGCATTCCTGGCCGTCTGCATAAGCGGCCTGGGCCTGCGGCAGCGTGCCGGGAAGAAGCGTCAGCACCAGGATAAAAGCAAGCAGCAGGCTCAGGAGCCTCTTTGAGGGTTTCATTGTTTTCATTCCTCCTTCAAAAATGGAATGGGGGTAGTCACACACTGTCGATGACCGAGGCAAAATAGGTTTCGGAGACGGAGCCAAACAGGAACGCGTCGATCCGCCCCTCCCGCTTTGCCTGCCGCACCTTTTCCGTTAGATTGTTGTCACTCTCGTCGTCCACAAACAAAATAACGCGGCAGTTTTCCGTGCTCCGCTTGACCTTGTCGCGGATCTTCATTCGCTCCAGGAACATCCATGGGGAATACGCCTTTACTTCCATCAGGAGCACATCCGGCCGGTGGGATCTGCACCAATCGGCGGTGGAGTCCGGTGACTCGGAAATTACGACCTGGTAGTCCTCAAGCTTTTGCAGCAGCATCCGCTCCATGTTGTGCGCATGGATGCCGCTCTGCATATCCAAAACGATTTTCTTCATCTTTCGCATCACCGCCTTTTCCTGTCCCGCATACTTTGGGTTCCTAT
>CAUBQU010000104.1 GCA_958438185.1 uncultured Oscillospiraceae bacterium | reverse complement strand
GGCTATGCCCGCATATGAAAAACCCCCGGCTTGGCCGGGGGATGTTTATTATGTGGCTCAAAAGCTTGGGGCTGGCGCATGTGCTTTGTGCGCCAGCCCCGGTTTTGTTTGCTTTGTATGAACTGCCTTACTATTTTGCGACCCGTGTGACGTAGCGCATCAGGATCGCGGCGACTTGGGCGCGGGTGGCGTTGCCCTGGGGGAGCAGGTAGGTCCGGCCGCCAGACTGGTTGCCGGAGATCAGACCCTCGGCATTGGCCCAGGAGATATTCGCTGTGGCCCAGCTGCTGACCTGACCGAGGTCCGGGAAGGACGACAGGTCTGCCCGGGCGGAGGTGTCATAGCCCTTCCAGGCAGCGTAGCGGTACATGATTGCGGCGATCTGCTCCCGGGTGATGCTGGCGTCCGGCGCGAAGCGGCCCTGGCCCATCCCGGCGACGATGTTATTCTCCGAGGCCCAGGTGACGGCATCGCAGTAATACTGGTTGGCCGGAACATCCTGGAAGGGGTTGCTGCTCTTGGGGGCCGGTTTGCCGTCCAGTCGCCAGAGAACGGTGACGAGCATGGCCCGGGTCATCGCGGCGCTGGGGGAGAACTGGGTGCTGCTGGTGCCGTAGAACAGGCCGTTGTTCAGGGCAAAGTCGATCCCGGCATGGTCCCAGCTGGTTGTAGCCGGACGGTCGGTAAAGCCGGTGCTGGGGCAGGCAAACGGGGCGATGGCCTGGCCTGCTTCAATGGTCTCGCCGCACAGGTCGCAGATGAGATCGCCGGTGTAACCGGCTGCCGTGCAGGTGGCTGCCTGGGCGTTTTCCCGGTGCGTTGCGCCGTCATGGGCGCAGCCGGCGAGGAATTCCGGATAGCCGTTTCCGGCCTGGGCAAAGGCGGCGGGGGTCAAGCCTTCGTTCAGGCGGCTGGCAAAGGCGTCGCTGGCAAAGTCGGCGGCAGAGATTGCTTCAACGTTCGTCTCCTGGGCCGCGTTATTGCTGGCATTGGCGCAGGCGCTGGCCAGATAGTAGCAGCGCTGGCGGCTGCTGTAGGAGCGACGGCCGTCCCGGCCGACGATGGCGCCGGTCGAGCCCTTGGCTGCGGTGACCGTGCCGTAGTCGTAGCAGTTTTGCAGCTTGTAATAGTTGCCGTAGCCGATGAGACCGCCGGTTCCGGCGGAGCCGTAGGTGGAGGTGCTGGTGACGGCGCCGATATTATAGCAGCCGGTGATGACGCCGCCCTTGTCGGTATTGCAGCTGCCTGCCAGGCCGCCCAGGTACCAGACCTTGCCGGTGACTGTGCCGTAGTTGGCGCAGCGGGTCATGCTGCCGTTCATGCGCCCGGCAATGCCGCCAGCTCCGGCGCTGGAGCCATCGGCTGCAATGGCACCGTAATTCACGCAGCCGGTCAGACTGCTGGCCGTATCCTGGCAGGCGCCGACGATGCCGCCGACACCGTCGGCCCCGTTGATCGTACCGCGGCTGACGCAGCCAGTGATCCGGGTGCCGCCGTCTATGTAGGCGGCGATGCCGCCTGCGTAATTCTGCAGCGCCGTGATGGCGACGTCTGCGGTGCAATTCTTGATCGTCGTGTTTTTCGCGCTGGAGACGATGGCGGCGACATAGCCACTCGCCTTAGCGACGCCGCTGACTTGAATGTTTTGCAGCGTCGCGCCATCCGTTGCCAGGAAGAGGGCGGAATAGCTGGTAGTGGCTTCTGCCCGCATGTCCGTAATTTTGTAGCCGTTTCCGTCAAAAGTACCGGAGAAGGGGGCGCTGGTGGAACCGATGCCGTCAAACCAGCGGACACTGCGGCTGTAGGTCGCGTCGTCGTTGTTTAGGGAGACGTCCTTGCCCAGGCGGACGGTCTTGCCGGAAAATGTGTTGCCCTGCTTGACAAGCAATGCAAGTCCGGCCAGCTGTCGCGCTGTTGTGAGGGTGAATTCGGTTTTGCTTGCGTCATACCAGTCCGTCTCTGCCAGCTGTGTCCAAACCTTGTGGGTCATCAGCGGCAGCACCGACAGATGCAGGGAAGCAGTGGTGATCAGGCTCGAAACGGTGGCATCGCCTTTGTTGGAGGGCCAATGGGTCTTGTTCTCGTCCTCGTAGGTGAAGCTGTATTCAAAGGCACCGGTGTAAACATAGTTGAGGTCATCCGGATTCATGCCGTCGTGAATCTTCGCGGTGGCCCGCAGCTTGTCGCCCTCATACAAGGCATCGCCGTCCTTGACAGGGTAATTCTGGACAGCAGTCAGTTGGCCGTCTACCACTGCCATGCCGCTTTCCTTGACGACTGTGATATCACAGGCGGGGTTGGCTTCAATATAGAGCGCACCAGCGGCCAGCGCTTCAAAGATACCGCCGATGGCGGCGTCCTGGGTTACTGTGGCAAAGGGGCTGGTCAGACGCTTGCCGTTCAGCGTGTAGGCCCGGAAGGCCCAGCCGCTGGCAGGCTTGTTTGTGAGGTGCAGGACCGTCCCTGCACGGACTGGGCTTTCCTGCGTGGCCGAGACGCTGCCCTGCTCATTCAGTACAAAGGTCACATTGCAGTTTTTGGCTGTGTTGTCCTGCTCCCAGGCAAGGCGGGGATAGCCGTTTTCTGTTTTGACAAAGGCGTCGCCATTGCAGTTGAGGCCATCGACAAAGTCCTGAGACTTCATATAGCTTTCCGATTTTGCCGCAATGTCCACATGGATGGTAATGGCGTTGCCAGCATACCAGCCGTGGGATTCCGTATCGTCGTCGCAGCCTTCCATGTAGTAGGTATCGGCGATGGTATAGGAACCGCTGTCATGGCCGCCGATGCCGCGGCCGCGCTGGTTTCCGTTGGAATCAATGGTGCCGACGTTAAAGCAGTTGTAAATATCCAGCCCCTGGTTGCTGGCGCAGATCCCGCCGGCGGGGCAGGCATAGGTGGTGCTGATTTTGCCCGCGTTATAGCAATTGACGATGGCGCCCTTGCTCCAGCCGGCGCCGATGATCCCGCCGACGCCCTTGGCGTCTGTACTCTTGACGGACGCAAAGTTTGCGCAGTTTTCAATGTAAATCCCAGTCGGGACGCTGCCGCTGCGGCCAACGACCCCACCGACCCGGCGGCGACCGTAAAAATCACCGCTGACCGAGAGATTCCGCACGGAAGGAGCCGCCTTGGGCGACACTTCGTTTTCATAGAGCTGGCCCAGATAGCCGATCAGGCCGATGCCCTCGGAATAACCGAAATGCTTACTGCCATAGCGGTTGCATTTGAGATTTGTAATTCGGTGGCCCTGCCCGTCCAGCGTGCCGTTAAAAAATGCCTCGACGACCTTGGCGCAGTTTTCTACATCCAGCGGGTATTTGCCGCCAATGGGCACCCAGTTGTTGACACCGCCCATGTCCATGTCGCAGGTCAGGTATACGGTCTTGTCAGAAAAGTCGTGACCCGGGTCGCCGACGTAGACGGTGTCGTGAATGTCACCGCCACCGGCGCCAATAAGCAGGTAATCATCGACCTTTGTGGAGACAAGGTTTTTCTGGTCACCCTTGATGCGGTAATCAGGCGTATCGATGTCCACGTTGCCGCAAACCAGAGCCGCCAGGCCCGCAAGCTGGGCCGGGGTGTCGAGATAAAACGCGTCCTTCGTTTCATCATACCAGGAGATATCCACTGCGCCGTCCCAGACGGTGGTGGAGAAGTATTCCGGGATGATCTCGTAGCTCTGGTCGGGTTTTTCAAAGCTGTAGTGGTAGCCATCGGCTTCCTTGGTAAAGTCCAGGAAGGTGTAGCTCTTGTCCGCCAGCTCGCAGCGGATCGTCGCCACGTCCTGCCCCGCCTTCAGCGGGACGATGCCGGTGATTGTGTCACTGGCCAGGCCGACGGCTGGCAGCAGCTGCACCAGCAGACACAGGCACAGGATGATCCCCAAAATTCGTTTTTTCATCTCTTCATTCCTCCAATGCAATCAGGCTGCAGGCGGGCCCCTGCGGCGTCATGACTTCTGCCATGGTGACATGGATGCCGTATAGCTTATCAATGAGGTCCGGCGTCAACGTCTGCGCCGTTGGCCCGAAGGCACAGAGAGAGCCGTCTTGCAGTGCCAGTACTTGGCTGGCATAGCGCAGCGCATGCTCCGGGTTATGGGTCGAGACCAGGACGGTATAGCCCTGGTGGGTCAGCCCACAGACCCGGGCCATCACGCGCTGCTGATTTCCGTAGTCGAGATTGGCCGTCGGCTCGTCCATGATGAGCACGGCTGCATTTTGCACCAGCGCCCGGGCGATTAGCGCCAGCTGCCGCTCACCGCCGGAGACCTGACTGATGCCCCGGTTTGCCAAATGGGCGATCTCCAGCTGATCCAGCGCCCGGTGCGCCGCTTCCAGCTGCGCTTTGCCGGGGCGCTGGGCCAATTGCAGTGTCCCGGTGGTGCCCATGAGGACGGTGTCGAGCACGGTGTAATTGAAGATCGGCTCTGCAGATTGGGGGATATAGGCAATTTCCCGGGAGAGCTCCCGCTGCGTCAGGGAGCGGACGGGCCGCCCGCGCAGCAAGATTTCCCCCTCCGGCCGCAGAAAGCCGAGAATGCAGCGAAACAGCGTGCTTTTTCCTGCGCCGTTGGGCCCCAGCAGGGCGACCAGTTCGCCCTGGGGGATGGAAAAGGTGAGATGCTGCAGCACCGGGTGCTTGGGATAGGAAAAGGAGAGGTCACGTACTTCAATCTGCACGGTTGCCACCTCCTGTCAGGACTAAGTAGATGAAGATCGGCGCGCCAACAAAGGCTGTCAGGATGCCCAGCGGGATCTCCGATGTCGTTGCTAGCCGGGCGACATCGTCGACGACGATCAGGAACGCCGCGCCGAACAGGGCGCTGGCCGGAACGAGCCGCCGGTAGTCATAGCCGAAGATCATCCGGCAAAAATGGGGGATGACCAGGCCAACCCAGCCGATCATGCCCGAGACGGCGACACTGGCTGCGGTCAGCAGCGTCGCGCAGACGACGACAATCAGGCGCAGCCGCGTCGTATTGACGCCCATGGCCCGGGCCTCTTCATCGCCGACCGTCAGCAGGTTCATCCGCCAGCACAGGATGCACAGGGGGAGAAAGCCTACGACAAAGGGGATGCACAAAAATTGCACGTCCCGCACCTTGATGGAGGAGAGGCTACCCATGAGCCAGTAGGTGATGGCGGGCAACTGCTGCTGCGTATCGGCCACCAGCTTCATATAAGAGGTCCCGGCGGAAAACAGGGACGAGACCATAATGCCCGCCAAGATCATCGCAACGGTGGGATTCGTCCGGCTCAGACGGCTGACAAGATACGCGGCGAAGACGGCGACGAGGCCAAAGAAAAAGGACGTCGCCGAGATGGCAAAATATCCCGCGCCGCATAAGATCGCCAGGGCCGCGCCGAACCCGGCGCCGGTGCTAGCGCCCAGGATATCCGGCGAGACCATCGGGTTCCGGAACATGCCTTGGTAGGCGACACCGGCCAACGCCAGCGAAGCGCCGACGAGGGCCGCCGCGGCGATCCGGGGCAGGCGGATCTCAAACAAAACATTCTCCGACCCGACCGGCCAGCACGGCTCGACCGCTTGGAACTGGGAGCGGAGTAAAGAAAAAAGCTGGTGGGGCGTCAGGTTGAAGCGGCCCAGCAATGCTGAGCCGAACAGGACAACCAGAAACACCC
>CAUBQU010000103.1 GCA_958438185.1 uncultured Oscillospiraceae bacterium | reverse complement strand
GTCGGCGGATAATTCCGCGGCGTGGGACGGCAGTGTGGATACCAGCTGGTACAGCAAGGACGCAACCTCATTCGAAGTGAGCACGCCGGCGCAGCTGGCGGGCCTTGCCGCGATTGTGAACGGCAAAGCAGAAGGCATCGCACAAGATGCGTTCGCCGGAAAGACCGTCAAACTGACGGCGGATGTCGACCTCGGCGGCGTCAAGGGTTCCGACGGGACCTGGAGCGGCCGGCAGTGGACGACGATCGGCGAGGGCTCCTGGTCGAACCCCTTTAAGGGCACGTTCGACGGCGATGGCCACACCGTCTCCAACCTGTACATCGACACGACGACGGCCTCTTACATCGGTCTGTTCGGCGGCACCTCTGACCAGGCGAAGATCAAGAACGTCATCATCGCCAGCGGTTATGTCAAGACGATGGCAAGCTACAGCTACGCAGCCGGTCTGGTCGGCTTCGCAGGCGGCAACACGGTCATCCTGAACTGTGCCAACGGGGCGGACATCGTCGGCAATCGGAATGCGGGCGGCATCACTGCGAACATCAGCAGCAGTGGCTACATCGCAAACTGCTACAACACCGGCAAGGTCCACTCCGAGGGCCCGGACGCCGGCGGCATCGCGGCCTACCTGGGCTGCAAGACGACGAACCTCTACAACACCGGCGCCATCAGCGCTGCGGGTTCTGAGTGCTACGTCGGCGGCATCGTCGGCGAGATGGCGGTGTCGAGCAAGACGACGGTCGAGCAGAACTGGTACAACACCGGCGCAGTCACCGGCACGAACCCTGGCGTCAAGGCGCGGATCGGCGCCCTGGCCGGTAAGGGCTACGGCGGCAGCTGGAGCGTTGTTTACCCGGTCTACAAAAACTGCTACTATAGTAAGACCAGCGAGACCGTCTACGCCCTGGGCGGCGAAGCGACGGATCGCGAAGGCCTGATCGCCAAGACGGCGGAAGAGCTCAAGACTGCAGACTTGGGCGCTGGCTTTGTGGCAGACAGCGAAAACGTCAACGGCGGCTATCCCATCCTGAAATGGCAGAAGAAGACGGCCGACGGCAAATACGACTACGACAAGGACGAAGCGGACGGCCTGGACATCGCTGCCACCGGCATCGAGAACGCCACCGCCAAGGGCTTCACGGCCAAGATGACGGCCCGCCTGGAGTACACGAAGATCACGACGGGCGACTTCACCCTCAAGGTCACGGTCGACGGCCAGGAGGTCAAGCCGGAGAACCTGTCGTCCACGGTCACAACGGACGACGAGGCGACGACGGTCGCCTTCTCCTGGAAGGAGCTCCCCGCGGAAAAGGACGTGGTCTACTCCGTGCAGTTTAAGCAGAACCCCGCCAAGACCCTCAGCTTCACGCTGCCGGCCAGCGATAGCTGGATCGCCTATGCGGCGGACGGCTTTGCCGGTGGCGACGGCTCTAAGGCAGACCCGTACCGCATCGAGACGGTCAACCAGCTGGCGTATTTCGGCCGCGTGGCGGATGCGTTCAATAATAAGTACATCGTCCTGGTGAACGATCTTGACCTGGGCGGCAAGTACTGGATGCCGAAGGACTTTGCCGGTATCTTCGACGGCCAGGGCCATACGATCTCGAACCTGCAGGTCCGGGAGGGTGTGCAGTCCAACTGGTGGAGCACGAACTCCGGTTTCTTCGCCCTGCTTGGCGACGACAACGAGACGGAATACGAAACGAAGATCTGCTATGTGCAGAACCTGACCTTGAAGGACGCCAATGTGGATACCGCGTCTGTACAGTCCGGCGCTATCCTGGCAGGCCGTGTCGGTAACGATGTCATCATCGAAAACTGCCACGTCTCCGGTCAGATCACCGCGCAGTATGCTGGCGGCCTGGTCGGCAAGGTCACGGTCAATAACTACAACGAAGGCATCGACCATGACTATATCCGCCGCTGCTCTGTCAACGCGACGGTCATCGCCCCCAAGTACTACGCTGGCGGCCTCGTCTGCCAGATCGACTGGGGCAATGATAGCTACGGCAGCCTGACCATTGAAGACTGCTATGTCACCGGTCTCGTCCAGGGCGGTTACGCCGCAGGCGGCTTCCTGGGCCAGACGGAGCGTAACAGATGCGTCACCATCGACCACAGCTTCGTGACGGCCAACGTCCTTGCACCGGACGGCGTCGATAAGCTCGGCGGCGTCGGCGGCTTCGCGGGCCGTACGGGCATCACCGGCAGCCAGAGCGTCAACAAGATGGTCATCCGCAACAGCGTTGCGGCGATGGAAAAGCTCCAGAACAAGTCCGCTTCCTCCGGTACGACGTCCGGCCGTATCGTCAGCCAGGGCTCGGACCTCGTCAACGCAGGCAAGGGCACCTTTGAAAACAACTACGGCCTGACGACGACCCTGCTCAACGGCGCGCCCGCCATGGCCAGCATCAACAACGGCGACGATGTCACCCCCGAGACCATTGCCACCCAGGCGTTCTGGTCTGACACTGTCGGCTTCGACCTCAGCGAAAACGGCGCTTGGAGCTGGGATGCGGCAGCGAACCGCCCGGTCCTGCGCACGAACAAGATGGCGACGGTCGCCATGACCATCACCGAGCAGCCCCTGGCCGCGACGGTTTATAACAACCGCAGCGCCCTGATGAGCGTCGCGGTCAAGGGCGGTACCCTGGGCTATACCTATCAGTGGCAGCGCGCCCGCCAGGCGACGAGCTCCTTCAGCGACATTGATGACGCGACGAGCTCGATGCTGGAGATCAAGAAGACCGACAGCTTCGCAAAAGACGGCTACTTCTATCGCTGCGTCATTACGGACAGCACCGGCAACACCGTCACCTCCGACGCAGCTATGCTGACCGTTGCAGACGCTGTCTTCGGCGCGGATGCGGCCCGGCAGAACCTCGTGAAGTACTACGAGGGCCGGAAGGTCCTGGATTACGCCGGTCAGGCATACGCCCTGGCCCAGGCAGGTGTCGACCTGAGCGATTACACGGATACGCTCTACACCTACTACGGCTATGTTCCGACGAACAGCTCCGACTCGACGCGCAACACCATGTTCTACCTGTATCTGGATGCTTACGTCCGCGATATGGACGTGACGGATTACACCGTCACCGGCAGCGGCGCACCGGCCAAGGAGAACATGATCCAGACCCTCCTGGGCGGTCAGAACGCAGAGACCGGCCGTGTGGAATATAAGATGAACGACTGGATCGAAAATGCCGGTGTGCCTTCTGAAGTCCTGGCACTGGAAATGTACTTTGCCGGTGCAGACTCCTGGGGCAATGAGGCCGAAGGCACGAAGCTGGGCCGCAGCGGCGCCATCGACGAAATGCTGAGCCACCTCGTCGACTATGTTGGCGGCGGCAGAGTCTTCACCTATGACCGCAAGTTCTCTTCCAGGACGGAAGATTCCCTCACCGGCCAGGCGGACTTCGCCCTCCTGATGGCCCGCCTGACGGACGATCCCGTCTATGGCAAGCAGGCCAAGGCTGCTTTGGCGGACGTCCTGCAGGCGATGGAGAACCTCTACGCCTCCGGCAAGATCACCTACACCAAGAGCGCAGCCCGCTATGTCTCGGCCTTCGTCGCCGGGGCGGACCAGGCCAAGAGCGCCCTTAAGCGCAACCATTACCTGAGCCTCGCAGAGGAGATCATGCAGGACGCCGTTCTGCCCTCCGCTGCCATCGACGGCACCTTCAGCGCAACCGTCGGCGCCCAGGCTGTCACCGGTGATGCAGAAGCCAGCGTTGCTGCTCTGATCGCCCTGACCGACTACGAAAATAGCTCTGCCAGCTACGTGACCTACACCTATCCCATGGGCGACAGCGCAGCGGTCAACAATGACCTGGCCAACCTGTCCTTTGCGGATCCCGTGACTGCGGACGTGACCCTCCCGGCAGAAGGCCGCTTCGGCAGCACCATCACCTGGACGAGCACGAACAACGACATCATCAGCGCCGAGACCGGCAAGGTCAACCGCCAGAATTACGACTGCACCGTCACCCTGACGGCGACTGCCACCCGCGGCGATGTCACAAACACCCGTGAATTCACCCTGAATGTCAAGGCCGACGCCAGCGCCGCAGAGGATGCGGTCGACGCCGTCCTGCGCAGCCTCTCCGTCCTGCCCGAAACGGCGAAGGACCTGACGCTGCCCAAGTCCTCCGACGAGAACGTGACCCTGACCTGGACCAGCTCCGACGAAGCAGTCCTGGCCCCGGACGGCAAGGTCACCCAGCCTGAAAGCGGCAGTGCTACCGTTACCCTGACGGCGACTGCCACCATGGGCGATGTCACCAAGACGAGAGAATTCACCGTCCTTGTCTATGCGCAGACAGCAGATAAGCTGCAGCTCTCCTACGAAGCTTGCCGCAATACTTGGCTGACCAATCGGAAAATTTCCGGCTATTGGAATGTCTTTGCTGCCTACGCCGCCCTGGGCGATTACATCCAGGACCCGGCCAACGGCTACGAATTCACGCTGCCTTCAGCAGAATCCAGCTGGTATGGCACCCAGTATGGCGCAATGGTCACAGCCATTGTCCAGATGGGCGAGAACCCCTATAATTATAAGGGGCAGAACTGGGTCAAGCTGCTGGAGAAGAACTACGGCGGTCCGTGGTCCGGCGGCGTCTACTCCCAGGTCGGCATGGTCGCAGCCGGTGCAGGCTCGAAGTATGGCTTCAAGGCCGATGCAAGCGCAGGCCTTGGCCAGATCAGCCCCGCTGCAATGTCCAGCGGTATCGACATCGCCGGTTGGGCAGCGACGATCGTCGCCAGCCACGCAGGCGAACCGGGTGTTGACGACGCAGTCAAGACCTATGTTGACTACCTGAAGAACATGGGCCTGGGCGGTGACGGCAACTTTACCGGCTGCAACTACATCTCCACCGCCTGCGCCGTCATGGGCTTCGCTGGCCTGTATCATGCGGGCTATGCCGATTGCGACATTACAGCAGCGCCTTGGATCAATGCACTGACCAATAAGACCATGGTCGACGCTGTTTATGACAACAACTGGGCAGGCAAGGAGACCATCTCCGGCTATGCGTCCCAGGCGACCGTTTCCATCTGCGACTTCTACAACGCCAAGTATAACAACCTCGGCAACAGCTGGTTCGAGTGCCGCGTCACCAAGGCTCGCCTCGACAAGCAGATCGCCAAGGCAAACGAGATCCTTGCGAACAAGGCCCTCTACACCGCCGACTCCGTCAAGGCCATTGAGGACGCGATGAAAGTCGTCAAGGGCATTAGCGAAGAGCGCCTGAGCGCCAAGTTTGCCGACTACGGCGAAGAATACTACACCCTGTACGACGCAGTCCGCTACGCCAAGACGGCGGAGAACGCAGTCGCCGACAAGGCCGCTGCCGATGCTGTCACCGCCCTGATCGACGCCCTGCCCGCCGCTGCGGACACCACCCTCGAAAATGCGGATGCTGTCGCCGCCGCCCGCGCTGCGTTCGACAAGCTGACGGAAGCCCAGCAGTCCCTCGTCTCTGCGGATGCCACTGCGAAGCTGAAGGATTGCGAAGCGAAGATCGCCGACCTCGAAGCCGCGGAAGCCGACAAGGCCGCCGCTGCCAAGGTCACGGAAGCCATCAACGCTCTGCCCGCAGCAGATAAGATCACCCTGGAGAACAAGGAAGCCATCGAGGCAGCACGCGCTG
>CAUBQU010000102.1 GCA_958438185.1 uncultured Oscillospiraceae bacterium | reverse complement strand
CGCTGCGAAAGCAGTTGCAAAAGAACGCAGAAAAAGGCCGGGCAGCGCACGCTGCTATGGGTTTACCGATCAGCCCCCAAAGGGACGGCCCTTGGGGGCTTTTGCTTCACCGTCGCTAACTTAGCGGCGCGGATCCCCGGAAGGGAGGGACTCTATGGAAAAATTTACAGAGATTTTAAACCAATGCACCGGCTTTTTAGAGGGGCTGCGGGGCAATGATCAATTTGTGCAGCTCTTTGGTTCCGTCGTGCGGTATCTGCTGCCGGTGCTGGTGTTTTTCGTGCTGCTGCGGTGCGCCATCTCGCTGCTGACATTCCGCAAGGAGCCGGAGATTTGGGCCTGGCTCGTCCTGCCCGGCGGCCAGGAGCTGCCAGTGACGCATTGGGAAAATGTCATCGGCCGGGCGCGGGGCAGCGATATTGTTATTGATACGCCGTCCATCGCCAAGAGCCACGCGGTTTTGACCCGCTATGACGACGGCAGCTGGACCATCTCCGACATCGGCAGCCGCGGCGGCGTTCGCGTCAACGGGCGGCAGACGGAGATCGTCGCCATAGACGAAAACGACGTCATCGCCCTGGGGGATCTGGAGCTGCGCCTGGTGCCCAACTCCAAGCGGGAGCAGGCACGGCAGGCGGCGGGCCGGACAAAGGCCGGGCATACGATCTCGCCGGGGCTGTCGCTGGTTTTGCTGACACTGCTGCAGCTGCTGGCGCTGCTGCAGCTGGTCACAACGGCGGATGCCGATTATATCGGCAGCGTCTGCTTCGGCTTTTTGATCCTGATCTGCCTGCAATGGCTGCTGTTTTTGACGATGAAATTCGCCCGACGGCACGGGTTCGAGGCGGAGACCATCGCGTTTTTGCTCTCGACCATCGGCCTGGCCATCGTGGCGTCCAAGGTGCCGGATTCGATCTATAAGCAGCTGGCGGCGTCCGTCATGGGCATTTTCCTGTTCCTGTTCATCGGCTGGGCCCTGCGGGACCTGGAGCGGGCGAAGAAAATTCGCTATATCGCCGCGGCGGCCGGTGTGGCGCTGCTGCTGTTCAACCTGGTCTTCGGCACGGAGAAATTCGGCGCGAAAAACTGGATTTCCCTGGGCGGCATTTCGTTCCAGCCGTCGGAGCTGGTGAAGATCTGCTTTATCTTCGCCGGCGCTTCCACCATGGAGCGGATCGTGACGAAGCGGAACCTGATCCTGTTCATCGGCTATTCCGGCTTTGTCTGCCTGTGCTTGGTCTTGATGAACGACTTCGGCACGGCGCTGATCTTCTTTGTTGCCTTCCTGGTCATCGCGTTCCTGCGGTCCGGCAGCTTTGCGACGCTGTCGCTGATCTGCGCCGGGACGGGGTTTGCCGGGGTGCTGGCGCTGCGGTTCAAGCCGTATATCGCCAAGCGCTTTGCCGCCTGGGGCCATGTCTGGGAGTATGCTGCAACGACGGGCTACCAGCAGACCCGGGCCATGATGGTCATCGCCTCCGGCGGCCTGTTCGGCCTGGGGCTGGGCAACGGGTGGCTCAAATACGTCGCCGCGTCGGATACGGACCTGGTCTTCGGCTTTGTCTCGGAGGAATGGGGGCTGCTGGTGGCAGTCATGATGGTGCTGGCTATCGTTACGCTGGCGGCGTTCGTCGTCCGCTCGGCGTCACTGGGGCGCAGCAGCTTTTATAATATCAGCGCCTGCGCCGCCGTGACGATTTTGATGACGCAGACGATCCTCAATGTGTTCGGCACGGTGGATATCCTGCCGCTGACGGGCGTGACGTTCCCGTTCGTCTCCAACGGCGGCTCGAGCATGATGTCCGCCTGGGGGCTGCTGGCCTTTATCAAGGCGGCCGATACCCGGCAGAACGCCAGCTTCGCCATCCGCCTGACCTCCCAGAAGGAGCTGCGGGCAGAAGCGGAGGAGGCGGAGTCCGCCGAGGACGCATCTTATGGCGACAACTACGGCGATGCCTATGGCGACGGCTACGACAGTGCCTACGACGATGGCTACGGCTATGACGATGCCTACGACGGCTACGACGCCGGTTACGGCGGCCCGGAGGGAGGCGGAGATTATGAATAGAGTGTCCAAACGCAGCGCATTTGCGCTGGTGCTGGCGTTTGCTCTGCTGGCGGGGCTGGTGCTGTTCTGCGTCCGGTATGTCGTGGAGGCGGGGCAGTGGGTGACCTACCCCGGCAGCCCGCATCTGTATACCGGGTCGAATCTGAACACCGGCGTTGTCTTCGACCGCGCCGGGCAGACGCTATTGGATTCCGCGGACGGCCGCGCCTATGATGCCGATGCCGAGGTCCGCGCCGCGACGATCCATCTGCTGGGCGACCGGGACGGCTATATCCCGTCGCCGCTGCTGGACCACTACGCCAGCCGGATGATCGGCTACAGCCGCATCACCGGCGTCAGCAGCGCCAAGGCCGGGACGGGCCGGATGACAATGACCATTGACGCCAATGTGCAGGCGAAGGCGCTGCAGCTGCTGGCAGGCCGTGCTGGGACGATCGGCGTCTATAACTACAAGACCGGCGAGATCCTGTGCAGTGTGACCTCCCCGACGTATGACCCGGACAATGTCCCGGACGTGGCGGGGGACACAACGGGCCAGTACGACGGCGTCTATGTCAATCGCTTCCTGAATGCCAAGTATATCCCCGGCTCCATCTTTAAGCTGGTGACAGCTGCGGCGGCCATCGAAAATATTTCGGATATCGACAGCCAGACCTTTACCTGCGAGGGAAGCTACGAGGTCGGCGGCCAGAAGATCACCTGCGAGGGTGTCCACGGGCAGATCGGCTTTACCCAGGCCCTGGCCCAGTCCTGCAACTGCGCTTTTGGGCAGATCGCCCAGCAGCTGGGCATCCAGACCATGGAGACCTACGCGGAGAAGCTGGGGATTACGGCGCCCCTGGAGTTTGACGGGCTGAAGACGGCCGCGGGCAATCTGGACCTGGCGGGCGCCACCCAGGGCGACCTGGCCTGGGCGGGCATCGGCCAGCACAATGACCAGATTAACGCCTGCCAGTATATGACGCTCATGGGCGCCATCGCCGCAGGCGGTAAGACGGCGTCGCCGTATTATGTCAGCGAGATCACCCTGGGTGACCATACGGCCTACACAGCGTCGCAAAAGACGCTGGATTACGGCCTGAAGCAGGAGACGACCCAGCGCCTGGCGCAGATGATGCGCAACAATGTCGAGACAATCTACGGTGCGGGGCAATTCGGCAGCTTGACCGTCTGCGCCAAATCCGGCACCGCGGAGGTCGGCGGCGACCAGACGCCGAATGCCATGTTTGCCGGGTTTGTCCAGGATGACGCGTACCCTCTGGCATTTATCGTCGCCGTGGAGCACGGCGGCTCCGGCAGCGCGACCTGCGCACCCATTGCCGCCGCTGTCCTGCAGGCCTGTGCCGCCGCGATGGATGCAGGATGAGCCTGCGCCGCGCTGCGTGCTGCATCGTGTTTTACAGAAAAACGGGACTGCTGGATTTTTGCAGAAAAGTGGAAATACTGCTTGACAAAACCATCGTTTTGTAGTATCATAAACAGGCTGAGTTTAAGAGCAGCGCCACTTTGGAGAGGTGGCTGAGCTGGTCGAAGGCGCACGATTGGAAATCGTGTAGGCGTTAATAGCGTCTCAAGGGTTCGAATCCCTTCCTCTCCGCCAGAAGTCCACCGTAATTCTGATCGAATTACGGTGGATTTTTTGCATGCTGGGGGGATGATCGTTGATCAATCAGAAAATGCAAATGGTAAAGCAGCAGGAACCGCGCAACAATGCGGTCCCTGCTGTTTTTTTGCAATCTTAGAAAAAACCGATGCGGCTTAGCAAGCACCAGTCAGATGATGACGAAGCCGCCGTTGACGGGGAGGACTTGGCCGGTGACGAAGGTCGCGTCAGCCAGGTAGCACATGGCCTGGGCGACATCCTCCGGGGTGCCGTGACGGCCGATGGGCGTCTCTTCCTGGAGGGCTCCCAGGACCGCCGGGTCGATCTCCCGGCACATGTCCGTCAGAATGACGCCGGGGGCGACGGCGTTGACACGGATGTGGCTGGGACCCAGCTCCTGGGCCAGGGCCTTCGTCAGCGCCAGGACAGCGCCCTTCGTCGCGGAATAGGCGGCCTCACAGGAGGCGCCGACCTGCCCCCACATGGACGAGACATTGATGATGCAGCCTGCCTGCCGGGCCAGCATCCCGGGCAGGACGGTGTTGACGCAGTGATAGATGCCAGTGACATTCACGTCAAAGAGCCGCTGCCACTGCTGGGGCGTGATCTGGGAGATCAGGCCGGTGTGGCAGATTCCGGCGTTGTTGATGAGAATCTCCGTCTGCTGCAGCTGCGGGGCCAGACGGGCGACGGCGTCGCCGTTGGCGACATCGCAGCACAGGGGAGTTGCGCCGGTGCGGCGGGCGACGGTTTGAGCGGCCTCGTGGTTTCGATGATAAAGGAAGGTGACATCGTCACCCCGAGCGGCGAAGGCCGCGACAGCTGCCGCGCCGATGCCCCGGGAGCCGCCGGTGATCAGAACGTGTTTCATGAGATGAGCTCCTTTTTTTGCAGAATACGCTTGCTCAGGCGTTTGCCCAGGGCGATAATGCCATCGATGCCAGCCCCAGCGGCCAGTGCGCCAGCCCAAGTGATGAGACTGAGCAGCAGATAGAACAGCCATAGCGGCCCTGTCGGCAGGAAGTGCAGCAGCAGCATCGAGCCCAGGTTCATCAGCAGGGCGTGGGCCAGATACGCTTCGTAGCTGTGCCGCCCGATCCAGCTGCAGACGCGGGCGAGCGCGCCCCAGCGGCCGCAGCGCAGCGCAATGGCATACAGGCAGGCGATCCCGCACAGAATGCACAGGGCGTAGACCGGGCCGAGCAGGCTCATGCAGGAGAAGGTGACATCCTGCTGGGCAAGGACATACCGGCAGCTGCGCCAGATGCCGACGGCCAGCGCCCCGGCGTAGACCAGCGCCGTCACCGGAAGCGCCTTGCGGGAGAAGCAGCAGAAGGCGTCGTAATACGTGCCGCAGCAGGCGCCCAGAAGGAAATAGCCCATCCAGGAGGCGAAGACCAGCGTCCTGCGCCGGAAGAAGATCGCGCCGAGCAGGCCGGGGCCGCTGCAGCGGGGCGTCAGGTACAGATAGGCCAGCCAGAGGGCCAGGCACACGGCGACGAACCACCGCCGGTCCAGCCACCGCCGCAGCTGCAGCAGCAGCGGCGCGAGGACGACAAACTGCAGAATCATGACGACGTACCAAAGATGATAGTTGCCGTCGCCAAAGATCAGACTGCGGACCAGGTTCCCCGGCGTCAGCGGGACGCGGCGGTAGAGCAGGTAGAAGACTGTCCAGAGGACATACGGCAGCGCCAGCTGGCCCAGGCGCTTTTTCAGATACCTGCCATAGGAAAAGCTGCGGCTGTGAAACAGCCCGCAGGCGAATAGAAAGACGAAAAGCGGCACAGCAAAGCGCAGCGGCTCAAACAGCGCCGCGCAGGCCAGCCGCCCGGCCTGTCCGATCTCCGGCCGCCGCGCCCAGCTGCCGAGCACATGCTGCAGTACGACGGCGGTGAAGGCGCAGGTGCGCAGAATATCCCATTCCGGGATGCGCTGCCTGGCAGAAAGGGAAGTGGGTCGATCCATGGGGTGCTCCTTGTTTCTGTTTCTATTTTTGTGTCTTTCTCATTCTATCAGAT
>CAUBQU010000101.1 GCA_958438185.1 uncultured Oscillospiraceae bacterium | reverse complement strand
GAATATTGCCCCACTGGCCGGTGTAATCCCAGAGCTTGACGTGGAAGCCCTTGATGAAGATTAGGCCTGCAATATACTCAATGGCTGTCATGGCCAGGGCCATGACGAGAAACAGGATGCCATAGAGGGCGATGCCATGCCCCAGGGCGCCGAAGACGGCCTCCTGAATGCTGGACAGGGCAAAGAGCGCGACGGTACCCGTCCCATACAGCGGCAGGTACGGCCCGATCAGAAAGCCGGGGTTCAGCCACTGCCGGTCCGGGTTTGCCCGGGAGATAAAGCGCCGGAACAGCAGCTCCAGCACCCATCCGGCGATGGAGCCGAAGAAAAACAGGTAAAGTAGGATGAGAAAGGTCTGAAAGCCTGTCAGCAAAGCGTCCCGCCTTTCTGGATCAGCCGCGCAGCTGGGCGATGCCTTGGCGGATGCGGCGCAGCGTCTCGTCCTTGCCCAGCAGGGCGGCAAGCTCCGTTGCGCCGCCGGGGGTGGACTGCAGGCCGGAGATGGCGACGCGCACCGGCCAGAGGATCACGGAATTTTTGACTTCCCGGGCGCTGGCCAGGGCAGTCAGGACGTCGTAGAGCCCGGCATTTGACCAGTCGGCAAGACCTTCCAGGACGGGCAGGGCTGCCTCCAAGCTCTCCAGGCTGTTTTCTAGGTTCGTTTTGGATTTTTTGTGGATATAAAGGGCATTGTCATACGCCGGCAGGGCCTGCAAAAAGGCGACCTTCTCCGGGATATCCCCCAGGACCTCGCAGCGGGGCTGGATGAGCGCCGCCACGGCCCGCAGGTCGATGGACGGGGTTTGGATGGCCTGGCGCAGCCAGGGCTCCGCCTTGGCAAAGAACGCCTCCGGCGACAGCTTCTTGATATACTCGCCGTTCATCCAGCGCAGCTTGGCAAGGTCAAAGACGGCGGGAGATTTGGAGATGCCTGCGATATCAAACGCCTGGACAAGCTCCGGCAGGGTGAAAAACTCCTGCTCTGCCAGCTCGCCTCGGGGCGACCAGCCCAGCAGCGCGACGTAGTTGAGGACGGCCTCCGTCAAAAAGCCCTGGGAGAGCAGGTCCTCAAAGCTCGGGTCGCCGTGGCGCTTGGACATTTTATGCTGTGCGTCCCGCATGACGGGGGAGCAGTGGACATATTCCGGCACCGGCCAGCCGAAGGCCTGGTAGAGCAGATTGTACTTCGGGGCAGAGGAGAGGTACTCGCTGCCGCGGACGACGTGGGTGATGCCCATGAGGTGATCGTCCACGACGTTGGCGAAGTTATAGGTCGGCAGACCGTCGGACTTCAGCAGGACCTGGTCCTCCATCTCCTTATTCTCCACGGTGATATCGCCGAAGGTGATATCATGGAATGTCGTCGCGCCGGTGCGGGGGATCTTCTGGCGGATGACGTAGGGCGCGCCGCTCTGCAGCTTTTCCTGGATTTCCGCCGGGCTCAGCTGCGGGCAGCCGCAGGTGTGCTTGGCGACGGCTGCGCCGCCCTCGGGGGCAGTGCCGTCGTCACTCTTCTGGCAGAAGCAGTAGTACGCGCCGCCTTTTTCGACGAGAAGCTTTGCGTATTTGCCGAAGAGATCCTGCCGCTGGGACTGGATGTAGGGGCCGACGGGGCCGCCGACATCAGGGCCTTCGTCGTGATCCAGGCCGCACTGGGCCATGGTGTTGTAGATGACGTCGACCGCGCCTTCGACCAGGCGGCCCTGGTCCGTATCCTCAATGCGCAGGATAAATTTGCCGCCAGCCCGGCGGGCGATGAGCCAGGTATACAGGGCGGTGCGAAGATTGCCGATATGCATATAGCCGGTGGGGCTGGGCGCAAACCGGGTGCGGACCTCGCCCCGGGGGATGCGCGCTTCCATCTCGTCAAAGAAATCCATGTACTTGGTACCTCCGTATTTTTACGTTCTGCGGTTATTTTACATTTCTTTGCGGGTTTCTGTCAATGCTTTGTTGCGATACTTTGCAAAATGTGTTAGAATACGTGGGAGTCAAATTTAAACTAAAGAAGGTATTTGCCTGATGGAAGAGAAAAAACGTATTTTTAGCGGCATTCAGCCCAGCGGGGAGCTGACCCTGGGCTCTTATATGGGCGCGATCAAAAACTGGGTCGATCTGCAGGACGATTATGACTGCATCTATTGCATCGTGGATATGCACGCCATCACGGTCCGCCAGGTCCCGGCGGAGCTGCGGCGGCGGAGCCTGGCGCAGCTGGCGCAGTATATCGCCTGCGGGCTGGACCCGGAGAAGAACATCATGTTCATCCAGAGCCACGTGCCGCAGCATGCGGAGCTCAGCTGGATTTTGGGCTGTTACACCCAGTTCGGCGAGCTGAGCCGGATGACCCAGTTTAAGGACAAATCGAAAAAGCACGCCGATAATATCACGGCGGGCCTGTTTACCTACCCTGTTTTGATGGCGGCGGATATCCTGCTCTACCAGGCGGACCTTGTCCCGGTGGGGGTGGACCAGAAGCAGCATGTGGAGCTCTGCCGGGATATCGCCCAGCGGTTCAACGGCGTCTATTCGGACACCTTTACTCTGCCGGAACCCTTTATCCCGAAGCTGGGGGCGAAGATCATGAGCCTGGGCAACCCGACGAGCAAGATGTCCAAGTCCGACCCGGACGGCTGCGTCTATCTGATGGACAAGCCGGAGGATATCCTGCGCAAATTCAAGCGCGCCGTCACGGACTGCGAGGCCAGCGTGCATTATGATAAGGAGAACAAGCCCGGCATCTCGAACCTGCTGACGATCTACTGCGCCGCCACCGGCAAGACGATGGCCGAGGCGGAGGCCGAATTTGCGGGCCAGGGCTATGGCGTCTTCAAGCCCGCCGTCGGCGAGGCTGTGGTCGAGAAAATGCGCCCCATCCGGGAGGAGGCCGAGCGGCTGATGCAGGATAAGGCGTACCTCGAATCCATCTACAAGCGCGGCGCGGAGCAGGCCCAGTACCTGGCCAACAAGACGCTGCGCAAGGTGCAGAAAAAAATCGGCTTTGTGGCCAAGTAAGCAGCTGCCGCTGCGGGAAAGGATGTGACGGTACTTGTCATCCCAACTCCATTTTGTGCTTTTCATGCTGGGCGCGGTGCTCCTGGCGGCAGGCGTCAGTTTTTTGGCGACGCCCTTGGTGAAGATGCTTGCCTATAAGGTCGGCGCGGTGGATGTGCCGAAGGACAACCGGCGTATGCACAAGGTTCCGATCCCCCGGCTGGGGGGGCTGGCGATCTTTATCGCGTTTATGTTCAGCGTCCTGATCTTCGCCCAGATTGATCTGCAGACGAAGGGCATTCTGCTGGGGGCGACGATCATCGTTGTGCTGGGCGTGCTGGACGATATCATGGCGCTGCCGGCGCTGCCGAAATTTGTCGTGCAGATCTTTGCGGCGGTCGTCGTCGTGCTGCACGGCTGCAGGATCGAATTCCTCTCCAACCCGGTGCCCGGCTCTGCGGCGACGTATCTGGCGCTGCCCGAGTGGCTCTCTGTGACGGTCACGATCATCTGGATCGTGGCGATTACCAACGCCGTCAACTTTATCGACGGGCTGGACGGCCTGGCCGTCGGCGTCTCCGGCATCAGCGCGGCGACGATGCTTGTCGTGGCGCTCATGGTCGCGGAGAATAATATCGCCGTCATCATGGCGGCGCTGCTGGGCGCGTGCCTGGGCTTTATCCCATATAATTTTAACCCGGCCAAAATTTTCATGGGCGACACCGGCTCGACATTTTTGGGCTTTATCCTGGCGACGGTCTCCATCCAGGGGCTGTTCAAGCTCTATGCCATCATCTCGTTTGCCGTGCCGTTCCTGATCTTGGGCGTGCCGATCTTTGACATTTGTTTTGCCATCATCCGGCGGCTGGCCAAGGGGCAGAACCCGATGAAGGCCGACCGGGGGCATGTCCACCACCGGCTCATCGACATGGGCTTCAGCCAGAAGCAGTCCGTCGCCATCACGTATATGCTGACGGCGATCCTGGGCCTGGCTGCCGTGGTGCTGACCAGCTCCGGCGAGGTGAAGGCGCTGATCTTGATCGGCAGCGTGTTCGTGGTCGGAGCCATCGGCTTTGAATTGATCTTTATTTACCCCCGGAAGCACGGCAAGGCGCCCGACGGCGAAGCGGCGGTGCCCCCGGCGGAGGATGAAGGAGAATCGCAATGAAGAAATTTAAAATCATGTCCGTATTTGGGACGAGACCGGAGGCCATCAAAATGGCCCCCCTGGTCAAGGAGCTGGCGGCCCGGGATTGCTTCGAGAGCATCTGCTGCCTGACGGGGCAGCACCGCCAGATGCTGGACTCCGTTATGGAGATCTTCCATCTCCGGGGCGACTATGACCTGGATATCATGGAAAAGAGCCAGACCCTCTCGACCATCACGACGAAGACCCTGCTGGGGATGGACCATGTCATCGACGAGGCCCAGCCGGATATGATCCTTGTCCACGGCGATACGTCCACGACGTTTGCCGGGGCGCTGGCGGCGTTTTATCACAAGATTCCGGTGGGCCACGTCGAGGCGGGCCTGCGGACCTGGGACAAATACTCCCCCTTCCCGGAGGAGATGAACCGGACATTGGTCGGCGATATCGCCACGCTGCATTTTTCCCCCACCCGGGCCAACGCGGAGAACCTGCGCCGGGAGGCCATCGCCGGGGAGATCTTCATCACCGGCAACACTGCCATCGACGCGATGAAGACGACGGTCCGGCCTGATTTCCAGTTTACGACGCCGGAATTGAACGCGCTGGACTTCACCGGGCGGCGCATCATCACGCTGACCTGCCACCGGCGGGAGAATTACGGCAAGCCGATGGAGGATATTATGCAAGCGGTCCGCGAGATCGCCGCGGCGCATGCGGATGTGACGTTTGTCTATCCGGTGCACCTGAGCCCTGTCGTCCGGGAGTGCGCCGGACGGAATCTGGGGGGCATCCCCAATGTCCGCCTCATCGACCCCATCAATGTCGAGGAGATGCACAATCTCATGGCCCGGTCTTATCTCGTCATGACAGATTCCGGCGGCCTGCAGGAGGAGGCGCCCGCCCTGGGCAAGCCTGTCCTTGTCATGCGCCGGGAGACGGAGCGCCCCGAGGCCATCGCCGCCGGGACGGCGAAACTGGCGGGTGTCGAGACGGAACGCATCGTCGCCATGGCCAATACCCTGCTGGACGATCTGGCGGCTTATGAGAAAATGGCCAAAGCTGTCAACCCCTACGGTGACGGCAACGCCTGTGGTCGAATCGCCGACGCCATCGCCTGGCATTTCGGCGTCCAACCCCAGCGCCCCGCCGACTTTTCCGCAGAATAAGTGCTCCGTGCTTGGGAATCCTAGGGACATAGGATTCTGAAACCATAGTGAGACTGCCCCCAAAAGCCTCGCAGAGTTTGCGCCGCGCACGGCGCAAATAAAGTCCAAATCCATTTTTCCCGGCGGCAAGTGGGTGAGACTCCAAGAGCGCAAGCGAAGCGCAGCGCGATTGGCTAAGTCGAACCCATGCATCGCATACGTCGGGAAAAACTCTTTACGCCCTGCAAGTTGGGTGAGACTCCAATTGTGCAAGCTCTGCGCAGCACAATTGGTCAAGTCGAACCCATGCAGCGCTGTGGAATTTCTGCGCCGAAGGCGCAGAAATTATGCGCGCAGCAGGGTGCAGCTCCTTCAAATGCGAGCCCAGCGCAGCGGTAAGCGAGAGTCAAAATCTTAA
>CAUBQU010000100.1 GCA_958438185.1 uncultured Oscillospiraceae bacterium | reverse complement strand
CCGGGTGCGGAAGCTGCCGGTGGGGACGATTCTGGATATCACCAGCCTTGGCTTTCTCATTGGCCAGGCCATGGGCCGCTGGGGCAATTTCTTCAACCGGGAGGCCCACGGCTACGAGACAGACAGCTTCCTGCGCATGGGCCTGACGGACACGGCAGGCAATGTCGCCTACTATCACCCGACCTTTTTGTACGAATCCTGCTGGAACCTACTGGGCTTTGTCCTGCTGCATTTTTATTCCAAGCGGCGCAAATACGACGGGCAGATCGCCACGATGTACCTGGCCTGGTACGGCTTTGGCCGGATGTTCATCGAGGGCCTGCGGACGGACAGCTTGTATCTCCCCGGGACGAGCATCCGCGTCAGCCAGTTGCTGGCGGCGGTGACCTTCGTCGGGGCAACGGCCCTTTTCATTGTCCAAACCTTCTTCCGCAAGCATGATGCATCGCAGCTGTTCGTCAACCGGCAAAAGCCGGAGGCCCAGGCAGACCAGAGTGAGGCTTGAGGCAGACATTTTAAGCGCCACGCCGCCTCTCATCGGAATATTTTACAGAAAATTCACCATTTTCGCTTTCCCGCACCGGGAAAGCGTGCTATAATGAAACTAAGAAAGCGCCACACCCGGCGCAAAAGCAAACTTACACCGCAAGCGAAAGGGGCAATCACTATGGCATGGAAAGATAATTTTGACACCATCAAGAGCACGGCTGCGGTTGTTGCGCAGTCGGCCGCCAAGAAGACGCGGCAGCTGGTCTCCGTTACAAAGGCCAATTTGGCCATTCTCGCCGAGGAAGACAAGATTAAAAAAGCCCACACGGAGCTGGGCAAGCTCTATTACAAGGATTTTATCATGGAAGAGGAGCCGGACGAGGCCGAATACCTCCCCTGGTGTGATAAGATTACCGCTTCCCGCAAGACGATCGAAGCCCTGCGCGCCGAGATCGACGCTGCGAAGGACGCCGGGGATGACTATGTGATCGTCCCGGTCGACGTCGCCTACCCCGATCAGGCCGCCGAGACGCCGGAAGCCGAAGCCGCCGAAGCACCGGCAGAGGACGCTGCAGAAGAAGCTGCAGAGGCCCCCGCCGAAGACGCCGCCTGCTGCGACGCGCCCTGCGCCTGCGCATCCGACGAAGCCGCCCCGGCCGACGGCGAATAAGCATCTACCTAGACGAATAGCAAAAAGGACCTGCTGCATGTAACTGCAGCAGGTCCTTTTTGCGCTTAGCAGAAATGATTTTCCAGCTCGTTATAGCCGCTCGCCCTCCATGGACTTTGTCGCGTAGGCGTTGAGGGTCTGGTCGGCCAGGTTTCCGGCCAGGTATTCGTAATAACCCTGGGCGCCGATCATGGCGGCGTTATCGCCGCACAGCTGCAGCGGCGGGACGTACATCTGGACCCCAACCCGGGCCGTCTCCGCGGCAAAGGTCTCCCGGATGCGGGAATTGGCCGCCACGCCGCCGGCGATGGCCAGCTTTTTGTGCCCCGTCTCCGCCAGCGCCCGCATCGTCCGCGGCACCAACATATCCGAGACTGCCTTGCTGAAGCTGGCGCACATGCCGGGGATATCCACCGGCTCGCCCAGCTGGTCCAGATGATGCAGCTGGTTGATGGCCGCCGTCTTCAAGCCGGAGAAGGACATATCATAGGGGTTCCCCTCCAGCCGGATGCGGGGCATGGGGTAGCGATTCTCATCGCCCTGCTTGCTCTTGGCATCCAGCTGCGCGCCGCCAGGGTAGGGCATCCCCAGGACCCGGGCGACTTTGTCGAAGCACTCGCCCGCGGCGTCATCCCGGGTGCCGCCCAGGATCTGCATCTTCGTATAATCCTGCACATCCACCAGCATCGTATGCCCGCCGGAGACGACAAGGCACAAAAACGACGGCTCCAGCTCCGGAAACGCCAGATAATTGGCCGCGATATGCCCCCGGATATGATGCACCGGGATCAGCGGCCGGTCCAGCGCCAACGCCGCGCCCTTGGCAAAGTTCACCCCCACCAGCACCGCGCCGATGAGGCCGGGGGCGTAGGTCACCGCAACGGCGTCCAGCGCCGTTTTTGCCACGCCCGCCTTGGCAATGGCCTCGTCCGCCAGGGCGGAAATGGCCTCGATATGCTTCCGGGACGCGATCTCCGGCACGACGCCGCCGTAAATCTTATGCAGCGCCACCTGCGACGCGATGCAGTCCGCCAGGACCGTCCGCCCGTCGCGGACGACGGCGACGGCGGTCTCGTCGCAGGAGGATTCAATCGCCAGTATATTCATTGCTGCGCCTCCATTGTTTCTTTAAAATCAAAGCGTCCTCCCGGGGGTGATGGTAATAGCCAGGCCGCAGGCCGACCTGCCGGTAGCCGCAGGCCGTATAGAGGGCGATGGCAGGTGCGTTGCCCGCCCGCACCTCCAGGCACAGGCTGCCGACCTGCCGGGCATCCAGCGCCTGCTCTAATGCCGCCAGCAGTGCCCGGGCGATCCCCCGGCGGCGATACGCTGGGGCGACAGCCAGGTTCATCATATCCGCCTCGCCCAGGACGCTCTGGCTGCCGACATAACCGGCGACCGCGCCGCCCTCCAGCGCCACAAGCCACAGGCTCAGTGGATTTCCCAGCTCCGACGCGACAGAACGCTCGCTCCACGGGTCTGCAAAGCACACCTCTTCCAGCGCTGCGATCTGCGCCACGTGGGCGCGGGTCATCTGCATGATCTCCATCTATTTTGCCTCATACCACGTCGCGCCCATCTTGGCCTCGGCCTTGAGGGGGACGGCCAGCTTCATGGCCCGGGCCATCTCTTCCGTCACGATCTGCATGACCAGCTCCGCCTCCCAGGGCGGGCACTCGACGATGAGCTCGTCGTGGATCTGCAGCACGAGCCGCGCCTGCAGCGCCTGGCGGCGCAGCGCCCCGTCCACCCGGAGCATCGCCACCTTGATGATATCCGCTGCCGCGCCCTGGATGGGCGTATTCAGGGCCATGCGCTCGGCCCCGGTGCGGATGTTGAAATTTTTGCTGTGCAGCTCCGGCAGCGGGCGGCGGCGGCCCAGCAGGGTCGTCACATAGCCCTTCTCCCGGCCCTCGGCGACGATATTCTCCCGGTATGCCCGGACGCCCGCAAAGCGGGCCAGGTACCCTTCGATATACGCCTTGGCCTCAGCGACGCTGACGCCCAGATCCTCCGCCAGCGCCCAGTCGGAGATGCCGTAGACAATGCCGAAATTCACAGCCTTCGCGCTGCGGCGCATCTCCGGCGTGACCTCCTCCACCGGGACGCCGAACACCTGGGCCGCCGTCACGGTGTGGAAATCCTCTCCGGATAAAAACGCCGCCTGCATATTTTTATCATCCGCCACATGGGCCAGGACCCGCAGCTCAATCTGACTGTAGTCCGCGTCCACCAGGACCCAGCCCGGCTGGGCGACGAACATCCGCCGCAGCTCGCTCCCCAGCTCCGTGCGGACGGGGATATTCTGCAGATTCGGATCCGTCGACGACAGGCGGCCTGTGGCGGTGACGGTATTCTGGAACGTCGTATGAATGCGCCCATCCGGGGCGATGACCTTCAGCAGGCCATCGGCATACGTCGATTTCAGCTTCGTCAGCATCCGGTAACGGAGGATCTCCGCGACGATGGGGTGCTTGCCCTTCAGCTTTTCCAACACCTCCGCATTGGTCGAGTAGCCGGTCTTCGTCTTTTTCCCAGGGGGCAGCTCCAGCTGCTCAAATAGGATTTCCCCCAGTTTTTTGGGGGAGTTGATATTAAATTCCTCCCCGGCGTAGCGGTAGACCTCACCGCTGCTGCGGTCGATCTCGCCCTGGAGCATCTGCCCGAAGGCCACCAGCGCCGCCTCGTCCACCGCGACGCCGACCCGCTCCATCTGCGCCAGGACCCGGCACAGGGGCAGCTCCAGCTGCAAAAGCAGGTCCAGCATTCCCTGGTCTGCCAGCTGCGCCCGCAGCGGGGCTTGCAGACGCCAGATCGCCGCCGCCTGCTGCGCCAGGCTCTCGCCATCTAGCGGCGCGGCCAGGTATTGGACCGCGAGCTTGGGCAAGCTGTAATCGCTGCCCGCCGGGTCCAGCAGATAGGCGGCCAGGGCCGTATCGAAAGCGAAGCCATCGGGCGCATAGCCCGCGTCCAGCAGCCGGTGCAGCAGCGTCTTGCAGTCGTGGCAGTATTTGGGCGTCGCAGCCTGCAAAAGCGCCTGCAGCGCGGCCCGGTTTTCCGCGGCGTCGACGCAGCAAACGCCCGCCGCCGTCGCAACGGCGACCTGGGAAAGATCGTCGCTCCACGCCATGGCGCAGGGCGCACCCGGCGCAGGCAGCGAGGCAAGCTCCGTCAGGACCGGCGCAGGCGCCGCCGCGTCCACCGGCGGGTGCAGATCGTACCGGGCCATCAGCTTGACAAATTCCAGACGCGCAAACAATTCATAGAGCGCCGCCCGGTCCGGCTCCTGGCAGCGGCAAGCTTCCGGGTCAAACGCAATGGGCGCGTCTGTCTGGATCGTCGCCAGCTTATAGGACAAAAGCGCCATCTCCCGCCCATTCTCCAGCTTTTCCCGCAGCTTGGGGCGGATGGCGTCGTCTTGTAAATTTTCGTAAACACCTGCCAGCGTGCCAAAGCGCAGCAGCAGGTCCATGGCCGACTTCGGCCCGACTCCGGCGACGCCGGGGATATTATCCGAGTGATCGCCCATCAGGGCCTTGAGATCGACTAAGATCGGCGGCGCAAAGCCATACTCCGCCTGGAACAGCTGGGGCGTATAATTCGTCGAAGTCGTCTGCCCGCTCTTGGTGATGACGAGCTTGACCGTGACCCGGTCGCCCACCAGCTGCAGGCTGTCGCGGTCGCCGGTGACGATGACGCAGTCCCACGCCGCCTCGGTGCAGACGCGGGCGACGGTGCCGATGACATCGTCCGCCTCCCAACCCTCGCACTCGAAGATCGGGATGCGCAGCGCCTGCAGAACCTCCTTCATGACCGGCATCTGCTGGGCCAGCTCCTCCGGCATCGCATGCCGGGTAGCCTTGTAGCCATCAAACTGCTTATGGCGAAACGTCGGAGCCTTGAGATCAAAGGCGACGCAGAGCGCATCCGGCGACTCCTCCGCCTCGACCCGGTGCAGGATATTCAGAAAGCCGAAAATGGCATTCGTCGGCAGCCCGTCCCGGGTCGTCAGGGGGCGGATGCCGTAAAACGCCCGGTTGATGACGCTGTTGCCATCAAGGATCATCAGTTTCATCGCCGCTGCTCCTTTCGCCCTCAGATCCGGCGCCACTTTGCCCCGTTGGGCAGGTCTGTCACGGCAATGCCCTGGGCCTTGAGCTCGTCGCGCAGCTGATCGGCCAGGGCAAAGTCCTTGGCCTTTTTCGCGTCGATGCGGCGCTTGACCAGCGCGTCAATGGCCGGGTCGCCCTCGCCGTCGATGAGAACCTCGCCCACCGTCTTGACCTGGGTGGCCTGGGCCTTGCGCACCGCGTCCGCCTTGGCCAGCAGGTCCAGGCTCAGGACCCGGTCAAAGTCGCCGATGGCGGCTAGCTTCGTGGCAGCGCCCGTCTTGGCCTTGAGGGCGTCGTAGATCGCTGTGATGGCGAGGGAGGTATTGAGATCGTTGTCCAGCGCCTTGCGGAATTTGGCCTGCAAGGCGGCCAGGGCCGCTTCGTCGACCGCCTCGCCCTCGCCCGGCTGCAGCGCCGCGATCTTGGCGATGAGCTTCTGGAAGGTCCCGGCGGCGTTGTCCAGATTTTCGTAGGAGAAGACCAGGTTC
>CAUBQU010000099.1 GCA_958438185.1 uncultured Oscillospiraceae bacterium | reverse complement strand
CCGCCCGAGGATGTTCAATAAAAAAGGGACCCCATGGAATCAAAGATTCCATGGGCAAGGCGCTGCTGGTCGAAGCCGACAAGCGGCGCAAACCGCCTTCTGGCGGTCGGCGGGAGTCCGCCGTGAAGCTCGGCGCAGCCGAGTTCCCGCAGGGCGGATTCACTCCGCCCGAGGATGTTCAATAAAAAAGGGACCCCATGGAATCAAAGATTCCATGGGGATGGAGCTACTGGCCGGACTCGAACCGGCGACCTGCTGATTACGAATCAGCTGCTCTACCAACTGAGCCACAGTAGCAAAGCCGGGCACAGCAGCACAGGCTGCTCGATACCACGGGAGCTATTTTAGCACAGATTTCCCGTTTCGTCAACCGATAGAATGCAAAAAGTTTGAAATTTCTGCCGCAGGCGGGCGCGCCCTAAATGAGCTCGATATAGCTGACGGATTCCAGGCTTGCCAGCGCCTCGGTGATCTCCCGGTGCCTTTTGAACGCCTTGAGCTCCGGAGAGACGATCGTCAGCGAGACGGTGTAGACGCTCAACCCGGTGCTCAGATACGCCGGGTTCGCCTCGATATCGTCGATCCGCAGGCCCAGCTCCCGGGCCGTAGCGGTGAAATTCGGCAGCTCCCGCTTGTCCCGCAGCTCCAGGTGCACCTCAAAATGATTCGACCGCTCCTTGAGATAATCCTCCCAGGTGGGCATCAGGTCCAGGCAGAGCAGCAGGGCGGCAAAGACGATGGCCGCCAGCGTGTAAAACCCGCCGCCGATGGCCAGCCCCAAAATGCAGCACGCCCACAGGGCGACGGCCGTCGTCAGCCCCTTGATCTGGCTCTTGGAGCTGAAGAGGATCGAATACGTGCTGATGGACCCGACGGCCAAAATACACGCCGCCGAGAGGACCGGCACCGGCAGCGCCAGAAACAGGTCCAGCAGCATAGCTGTGCAGGAAAACAGGCTCACCAGCATAAACGTCCGCAGCCCGGCGGTGTGGCGCTTTTGTGCCCGCTCCAGCCCCACCAGGGAGGCAAGCAGGATCGCCAGGCCCGCCCGCAGCGCCACGGCCCCCAGGCCCAGCTCCGCCGACCAAGCCCCCAGCCAGGCGGCGATGGGGTCGTGCATTTGTGTCAGATACGCCATAAACCTTCCTCCTTACGAAAATCTTCTGCCGGGAAGCCCTACTCCCGCCGCCAGAAGCGCTTGCGCCAGGCGCGGCCCTGGGGCCCGTATTGGGCGGCCTCGCCCTCCAAAAATGCCTGCTCGTCTTCATCCACATACTGCGCCGAGAGCTCCGGCAGCTGCGCCTGGATCTGGTGGATGCGGGCGATGAGGACATCGACATCCCGTACCCCCGCGCCCTCTGTCGCCGGGGCCACCGTCAGGTCCTCCAGGCGGTCGGAATAAGTCCCGGCCAGGTAAAGCGAGAGCTTGACGCACGCCGGGCCGACCAATTCGTAGATCACGCTGGCGGCCAGGATGATCGTCTGCAGATTCTGCCCCACGTCATTGCGCAGCGTCCGGGCGCACAGGGCCGCCATGCCGATGGTCACGCCGCCCTGGGGCGTCAGCCCGAGGCCGAAATAGCGGCGGACGTTCTGGTCGCTTTTCGTGAGCACGCCGCCCAGATAGCTGCCGCCGCATTTGCCCGCCATCCGCACGGCGGAATACGCCCCGCCGATGACGACCAGCGGTACCCCAGTCACGGCGCTCTCCGCCGAAAACAGGGCCCGAATCTCAAAATCCAGCCCCGCCCGGACGAAAAACAGCAGCATCACCGGCGGGCCAAAGTAATTGAGCTGGCGAAAGAGCTTCTCGTCGCCAGAGATATTGATATAGACCATCCCCATGGACATGCACCCCAGCAGCGGCGAGACGTTCAGCAGCGCGCAGACGCCGCAGAACGCAAACAGTACCGCCAGGGAGATGATGAGCCGGTTATCCTTGCTGCGGGAGCCGGGCATCAGCAGCTTCAGAAAAACGCCGAAGATCGTCCCCAGGGCGATAACGCCGAGATTCGCCGCGATGGGCGCAGCGACGAGCCCAAACGTGATCGCGCCCCCGCCGCCGGTGACGGCCAGCGCAACGCAGATGGCCACGGAGTAGGAGACGAGGCTGACGACATCGTCCAGCGCGACGGCCTGCAGGAGCATATCCACAAACGGCCCCTTGGCGTGGGTCTGCCGGATGACCATGACCATAGACGAGGGCGCCGTCGCCGCCGCCAGCGCCGCCAGGACGATGGCATACGCCACCGGCAGCCCCAGGGCCGCCCGGCACAGGGCAAACACAAGCCCCCCGCAGGCCGTCGTCTCGACCAGGACGATGACAAGGACCCGCAGGCCCGTCTTTTTCAGCTTCTCCGCCCGGAAAAACTCCCCCGCGCCAAAGGCGATGAGGGCCAGAGCGATATCCGCCAGAAAATCCGTCCGCTGGATGATCTGGCCGGGGATCAGGGCCAGGCAGTCCGGCCCCATCAGAATGCCGATGAGAATATATGCGGTGACATTCGGCAGCCGCACCAGCTTCGTCAGCCGCGTCATGGCAAAGCCGCCGAAGAGCATCAGCGCCAGCGACAGCACGACGCCGGGGGCGTGGGGCATTGCCTGCAGGGTATCGGAAAACGCCAGCAGCATCTGCCCACCTCCTTTGCGCAGCGGCACCGGCTCGCGCCAGACGTGCCTGGTATGTAATACACTGGCTCTACTTCATATATACCATAAACGCGCCGCGATTGCAATCCCCGGCAATGAATGCATTTTTATTCAAAATATTCTATCTGGAGAATTGACAAGTCCCGTCACTTGCGATAAAATATATGGTATTCTGAGAACAAACACCAAAGGAGAAGCAAAAAAATGAAAAAGATTTTATCCCTGATCCTCGCCGTGGGCTTGCTGGCCTGCCTGTTTGCAGGCTGCGGCTCCGACAAAAATAATGACGCCGCCACCGGCAGTCCCGCCGCCGGCAGCCCCGATTCTGACCCCGCTGCCAGCAGCAAGACCCTGGTCATGGCGACGAACGCGGAATTCCCGCCCTACGAGTACTTCGAGTCCGAGCAGATCGTCGGCATCGACGCCGAGATCGCCCAGGCTATCTGCGATAAGCTGGGCTACGAACTGCGGATCGACAACATGGAATTCGGCGCCATCATCAACGCCGTCACGGCAGGCAAGGCTGATTTCAGCATGGCCGGCATGACCATCACGGAAGACCGCCTGCAGAGCGTCGATTTCTCTGACCCGTATGCCAACGCCGTCCAGGTCGTCATCGTCCGGGAGGACTCCGAGATCACCTCCGCCGATGATCTGCTGGCCGACGGCGCGACCTATGTCGCCGGTGTCCAGCAGGATACCACCGGCGATATCTACGCCACGGACGACATGGGTGATGACCGCGTCCAGCGCTACAGCAAGGGCGCCGATGCAGTCCAGGCCCTGATCACCGGCAAGATCGACTGCGTCATCATCGACTCCGAGCCCGCCAAGAACTTCGTCGCCGCCAACGAAGGCCTGAAGATTTTGGATACGGAATACGCCAACGAGGACTACGCCATCTGCTTTGCCAAGGGCAGCGCGCTGACGGAAGAATTTAACAAGGCGCTGGCGGAGCTGACCGCCGACGGCACCATCCAGAAGATCATCGACAAATATATCCCGGCGGAATAACAAACGCATTGCCAAAAGGCGGGGCCATCACCCCGCCTTTTTACACAGATGAGCCGGTTCCCGAGAGAGAACAAAGAGAGGAGTGACAGCCTTGTCGCAATGGTTTGCGGAATGGTTTGCGGATTTAAAAGCTGAATTTATACTGAATTTTATTGAGGATAACCGCTGGAAATACCTGCTCAACGGTCTGGGCAATACACTGAAGATCACCCTAGTGGCCGTCCTGCTGGGCGTCGTCATCGGCGTCGTGGTGGCGATCGTCCGCTCCACGTGGGACCTCAACCGGCAGGCCATGCGCCGCGGCCCGGGGCGGTTCCTGCTTTCCGTTGCTGATAAGCTCTGTAAGCTCTATCTGACGGTCATCCGGGGCACACCGGTTGTCGTGCAGCTGATGATCATCTATTATATCATCTTCGCCTCCTCGAATAACGGCGTGGCCATCGCCATGCTGGCCTTCGGCATCAACTCCGGCGCGTATGTTGCGGAGATCATCCGCGGCGGCATCGCGTCCATCGACCCGGGCCAGATGGAGGCCGGGCGCTCCCTGGGCTTTAACTATGTGCAGACGATGTGGCACATCATCATCCCCCAGGCGCTGAAAAACGTCCTGCCGGCCCTGGCCAACGAGTTTATCGTCCTGCTGAAGGAGACCTCCGTCGCCGGTTATGTCGCTGTCATGGATCTTGCCAAGGGCGGCGATATCATTCGCGGGCGGACGTTCTCGCCCTTTATGCCGCTGATCGCGGTGGCCCTGATCTACCTGGTGATGGTCGTGTTCTTCACCTGGCTGGTCAGCCGTCTGGAAAGGAGGCTGCGCAACAGTGAGCACTGATATTTTGATCAATGTCAAAGGTCTGAAAAAGCATTTCAAGGGCGACGAGATCAAAGCCCTGGACGGCGTGGATCAGCAGATCCGTAAGGGCGAGGTCGTCGTCGTCATCGGGCCGTCCGGCTCCGGCAAATCGACGTTTCTCCGCTGCTTGAACCTGCTGGAGATCCCGACTGCCGGGACGATCTGCTTCGAGGGCACGGACATCACCGACACCCGCTGCAATATCAACACGCACCGCCAGAAGATGGGGATGGTGTTCCAGCATTTCAATCTCTTCCCCCATATGACGGTCCTGAAAAATATGACCATCGCCCCCATGAAGCTGCTGCACAAGAGCCGCGAGGCCGCGGAGCAGCAGGCCATGGAGCTGCTGCGGCGCGTTGGGCTGGAGGATAAGGCGAACGCCTATCCCAAGCAGCTCTCCGGCGGCCAGAAGCAGCGCGTGGCCATCGTCCGCGCCCTGTGCATGGAGCCGGAGGTCATGCTCTTCGACGAGCCCACCAGCGCGCTGGACCCGGAGATGGTCGGCGAAGTGCTGGATGTCATGAAGGCCCTGGCCCACGACGGCATGACGATGGTCGTCGTGACCCACGAGATGGGCTTTGCCCGCGAGGTTGGCAGCCGCGTCGTCTTTATGGACGGCGGCAAGGTCGTCGAGGAAAATACCCCGAATGAGCTCTTTACCCACCCGCAAAGCGAGCGCCTCCAAAGCTTCCTCGCCAAGGTCCTATGACCCACCCCACGCCAGGCGCCCCGCGCCTGGCGTGGTGCTGTATTCCATCATAGAAAAATGGCATCGGCCCCCATAGCCGGGCACCCCAAACGGCGCCCCATCGGACCCGCGGCGCTTCGCGCCGAGCCCTTGCGGTGCCACGTACCGAATGGCCGCACTGCACCCGGTACAGTGCAGGCACCAAAGGGCTGCGGGGGCCCCAAGGCTCTCTTGTGTATGGGTGAGACTCCAAGAGCGCAAGCGTAGCGCAGCGCGATTGGCTAATAAGCGAGAGTCAAAATCTTTGATTTTGCTCCTCGAGTTTATACAGCGTAGTCGAACCTATGCAGAGCTAAGGGAGCTGGCAGCGCGTAGCGCTGACTTGGGTGAGAATCCAAACGCGCAGCGTTTGGCTAAGTCGAACCCATACAGCGTAGAGAGATTGATGCTTAGCAAAAGCAAAATTGCAAAGCAGTACTCGACTGCTCCGGGCTTTAAAAACAAGCTTGAGAGTATCTACAAGCCAATGTCTACCAGACAAATTTACTACCGCCCGCCGGGGGCCCGATTCTTTCTTCACCAGCGAAGAAAGAGTCGGGGAAGAAAGACGC
>CAUBQU010000098.1 GCA_958438185.1 uncultured Oscillospiraceae bacterium | reverse complement strand
ACAATAGTCGATCTGTTTGACACTCTGGGCTTTTTGATCGGTACCGGCGCCCGGGCCGGGCTGCTGGAGGAGGACGGCAGCCTGCCTGGCATGGGCCGCGTCCTGATCGCCGACGCTTCTGCCACCGTTCTCGGCGCGCTGTGCGGGACCTCCACAGTGACGTGCTACGCCGAATCCGCCGCCGGGATCGCCGCCGGGGGGCGCACGGGGCTGACGGCCCTGACCGTCGGCATCTGCTTTTTGCTGGCCGCGTTTTTCTCCCCGCTGGCCAGTATCATGACCGCCGCAGCCACAGCCCCGGCGATGATCATCGTCGGCATGTATCTGCTGATGGAGATCAAGCGCGTCGACTTCTCCCAGATGGACGACGCCATCCCCGCCTTTGCCACGATCGTCACCATGCCCTTTGCCTATTCTATCACAACGGGCATTGCCGCAGGTTTTCTTTCCTATGTGCTGTGCAAACTGGCGGCCCGGAAATGGCGAGCGCTGAATGTGCCGGTCGTGCTTCTGGCGTTGGTTTTTCTGCTGTACCTGTGCCTGTAACGCGGCAGCCCGGCGGGAAAGTCGGCTGGGCTGCAAAGTCGCGAGTTGAAAAGCGGGCGGCTTTGTGATATAAATAGGGTATCTTCGCCTTTGCGCGCGGAGATACCCTATTTTTGCGCCGCCCATCGGGCTGCGCGATCGCATGAAGTTTCCATAGGAGAACTGCTATGACACATACAACAACCGTCTTGGAAGATCTGGCGCGCCAGATCGCGGCGCAACCAGAGGCCGTCGCCGTCGCAGACGCGGCAGACACCTGGACCTTTGCCCGCCTGGGGGACGGGTCCGACCGGCTGGCCAGCTGCCTGATCCGGCAGGGTGTGCAGCCGGGGCAGCCGGTGGGCGTCGTCGCCCGGCGGAGCGCGGCCGTTGTCGCCCTGTTCCTGGCCGTCCTCAAAGCCGGCGGCTTTTATGTCCCGCTGGACCCAGACTGGAAGCCGGAAAAGCTCGCACATGTCTGCGCCAATGCCGGGCTGCAGCTGGTTTTGGACACGCAAACGCCCGGCCCGCTGCCGGATGGCGTCACCGCCCTGGTCTGCGGCCAGGTTGAATGGGAAGCCCCGGCGGACACTGCCGCGCTTGCCGCCATCGCCGCCCGCCTGCGTCCGGAGGACCCGCTCTACCTCATCTATACCTCCGGCTCCACCGGCGTACCCAAGGGCGTTCTGAAGACCCACGGCGCGATGCAAAGCTATATCGCCGCCTTTACCGCCCGCTACCCTGCCACCCCAGCAGACGCGCTGGGCAACCAGACTCCGTTTTTCTTCGACGCTTCGGCCAAGGACCTTTACTGGATGCTCCACGACGGCTGCCGCCTGGAGGTCCTGGACACCGGGCTGTTCTCGCAGCCGTACCACCTGATCGAGTATCTCAACGACCGGCACATCACTCTGATCTCCTGGGTACCGTCGGCGCTGGTGATCGTCTCACAGCTGGATACCTTCGCAGATATTCTGCCAAACGACCTGCGGGCTGTCTTTTTCATCGGCGAGGTCTTCCCGATGAAGCATTTCCTGATTTGGCAAAACGCACTGCCGGGGGTGAAATTCGTCAATCTCTACGGCCAGTCGGAGCTGGCCGGGGCCTGCTGCTATTATGAAGTCGACCGGGCGTTTGCCCCGGACGATACGCTGCCCATCGGCCGCCCCTTTGCCAATGCGGAGATCTTTCTTCTGGACGGCGACCGGGTCGTTACAGAGCCCGGCCAGATCGGCGAGATTGGCATCGTCTCCCCTGCTCTGGCCGCCGGGTATTTCGGCGACGCGGAGAAGACGGCAGCGGCGTTCTGCACCTTCTGCGACCACGGGCGCACCCTGCGGCTCTTCCGCACCGGCGATATGGCCCGCTACACCCCGGAGGGGCTCCTTGTCTTCGCCGCCCGGCAGGATGCCCAGATCAAACACATGGGCTACCGGATCGAGCTGGGGGAGATCGAAGCGGCGGCAAACAGTCTGCCGGAGATCACCGGCTGCGCCTGTTTGTACGACACGGCGAAAAACCGCATCGTCCTCTTCTGCACCGTGCAAGACGGCGTGACAAAGGCCAGCCTGCGCAAGGCCCTGCGGGAGAAGCTCTCCACCTATATGATCCCCTCGAAAATTGAAATCCTGCCGCAGCTGCCCCGCAATGCCAACGGCAAAACGGACCGGGTCCTGCTGCGCACGCTATTACCGTAACACCGAAAGGAGCCAATACCATGGAAGAATTACTGGAAGTTCTGCGGGACATCCGCGACGATATCGACTACGAAACGGAAGACAATCTCATCGACGGCAAGGTCCTCGATTCCTTCGAGATCGTCACCCTCGTCTCGGAAATTTCCGATACGTTCGACATCACCATCAGCGCCAAATACCTGGTGCCGGAGCACTTCAATTCCGCCAAAGCCATGTGGGATATGATCTGCGCCATCCGCGCCGAGGATGAATAATGCATAAGAACAAGAAAAACCACGCCGCAGTGCCGTTTGATACGGCAGCTGCGGCGCGATTTTTATATGCCATTTCCAGGGGGCAGCCAGCGCTGCTGGGCGACGGTCTTTGCCTCGCTGCGGCGCTTGACGCCTAGCTTTTGCAGGATATGGCTGACATGGGTCTTGACCGTGGCCAGCTTGATATCCAGGATCTGGCCGATCTCGGCATTGCTGCGGTCGGCGCACAAAAGGCGCAGCACCTGCTGCTCCGTCGCCGTCAGCGCCGCGGCCGGGGCGTCCCGCGTCTGCAGGTAGTTAGGATAATAGGCCGCCTGAATGCGGGCCGCACCGAGGACGGCCTGCAAAAAGGCCGCATCCTTCACCCAATCGCATTTTTCCAATAGCGGCAAGATCGCCGCGCCGAAGCTGCTGACCGGACGGATGTAATGATACGTCGCCGCGATATCCAGCGCCTCCTGCAGCGCCGCCCGCCAGTCCGGCTCCCGCCGGGCCGCATAGGCGATTGCCCGCAGCAGCAGAAGCTGTAGCAGATCCAAATGGCGCTCGCAGCGGCGGAAATAGTTTTCCAGCGGCGCCAGGGTCAGCAGGGCATCCGTCGGTTGCCCCAGATTGATCTCCACCATAGCCTGGGTCAGGTACTGATAGCGCTTCATGACGTAAAGATGCACCGGGTCACGAGGTGCACTGGCGCGGTACCACTGGATTGCCGTCTCCAGTTCGCCCAAATAGAGCGCGATCCTGCAAAGCATGGCATCCAGATTCGGCCAAAAGCGTGTCTGCCCCAGCTCGACGAACCGGATGCGAAGGGATTCCAGCGTGCTTTTCGCATTGCCCGCCTGCCCGGCGGCCACCTGGCTGCGGGCCAGCAGACCAAGGGCGGCAAATTCCATATCCGGCGTGCCGGTGCGCTGGATTTCATTCAGCCGGGCCATCAGGGCAAGCATTCGGGCGGTGATGTCCTCCCCCTTCTCAAACTTGCTCTCCGCGATGGCGCAATCCGCCAGGCCGACACCGTCGCGCCCCACAGCCGCCTCCACCGGCAGCCGCAGCGTGCGGTAGAGCACATCGTCCCGCTTTGTCCAGGCGGAAAAATCCTTTCCGCCGTTGAGCAGGCTCGGCAAGGCGCTCGTCACAGAAAGAGGCGGCAGCGCAAGCTCCCGGCTCGTCAGCAGCTTTGTCAGGCGCAAAAACGTCTCCGCCAAGCCATCGACACCGCGCTGCGGCAGGGAGATATCCAGCCATGCCAGGCGGCTGCGCGCCTCCTTGCACGCCTCATCCGACCGCTTCCGCCGAGCGGCAAAGGACTCCAGCTCCCGGTACCAGCGCTCGGACGCATCATAGTCCATCTCCAGCGCGCACAGGATACTCATCGACTGCATCAGCACTGGCGAGGCCAAAATCTCCTGCTCCGGCAGGGCGTGATAATACTGGGCCATCTCATAATAATGCCCCATCCCCGGGTGCAGCTGTGCGTTTTTGATCAACAGCTCAGAGATGCGCTGATGGTCGCCGCTCATTTTATAGCAGGCCAGGGCATTGCTGTAGTCCTCCTGCAGCTCATAGTAAAGGCCGCCGCGGTTATAAATTTTTTTGCACTGCTCCGCCGTATACGTCCGGTCCAGCTCCCACATCAAATACTCCCGGAAAATAAACCAGAAGTGATACTTCGCCACACCGTCATACTGCAGCATACTGGTATTGCTCTGCAGCCACCCCAGCAGTTCTCCGGCCCGGGGATTGCCGCTGGCGATTCGCGCTAGTTCAACGTCAAAAACCTCAAATGGGGCAAGCTCCAGCAAAAACACTCGCAGCTCCAAGGAAAGGCGGTGATAGACCGCCTCTTCATAATACGCAAACAATTCCCGGCGAATCGCTGCATCCATCTGCGCGTCGTACTGTGCTCCGTCCTGCAGGTGGCGTACTGCCAGCACAAGAGCCAATGGGTAGCCCATGCTTTCCCGCAGCAACGTCTTCAGCTCCAGTTCCGACACCTGCACACCATAGGCTGCCAACAGTTCCCCTACCCGTTCCCGATCCAGCAGGAGCGACTGCGCGTTGAAAATCTGTACCAGCCCGGCAAACTGGAACGAAATTAACCAGCCGGGCGCCGTCCCGCGAGAGAGCAGGACGAAGCGCTTGCTCGGATTTTCCCGAATCAAGGTACAGAGTGCCTGCTGGTCCGCCGGTTCCTGGAGCGCCTGGAGTTGATCCAACAGCAAAACGTCCCAATTCTCTGCCCCCGTTGGCAGCGCAAAATCCGGCGCGTCAGCAGACAGGACACATACCTGCCATCCGGCCAGCAAAACCTGCGCCGTGACGCTCTTGCCAAAGCCGCAGGGAGCAGTAAACAGTACCACCCGTCCATTTTCCATCGCAGCGGCAAATTGGGCCGCCAGCGCTGGGCGGATCACGATCGGCTCTTTCATCGGCATTTCTCTCTCCTTCCTCCCACCGCCGGCGCTGCGCCATTTTTCCAAAGCAGCGCGGCGGTCTCATCCTTTCGTATTATACCGGATCTGGAAAAATTGTAAATCCCAAACGGGGCAAATTCTTCGATCTGCTTGACTTTTTTGTCATATTTTTTTATAGTGAATGGTAGAAATTGACAAGAAAAGGCAGGCAAGTTTATGGAGGTTTTGTCCCGCTACCGGGTGCTGCCCGGGGAAGGGCCACTGCCGTGGTTCTCCGGCAGCCCGATGCAACTGCATACGGTCCAGCTGGTGCTGGATCAGCTCTCCGGGCGGGTCCTGCTCCAGATCCTGGCGCAGAATATGACGGACCAGCCCATGAAGTCCGTCTGCCTCCGCATCACCTGCCGGGACGCCGCTGGGACAGTCCTGCAGGAGCTCCCTGCGGTGCTGCTGAAAAACATCTACGCCGCCCCCCACGGGACGTTTCATAACCGGCAAAATCTCTATCTCCCTACCGGTACCGCCAGCTGCGACCTGCTCCCTGAGCGAGTATTTTTCCAGGACGGCCAGGTCTGGGACCGGCCCGACTATCTGCAGGGCCAATTACTGCCGCCTCCCACGCCTGTCGACCCCGACGCGTCGGACGCCGCCGCACTGCAGCAGGCTGCCCAGCGGGCGGGCTATCACAGCGACTATTATTACGAAGAGCATAACGATTTCTGGTATTGCAGCTGCGGGCAGGCCAATCCCATTGCCGCCATGTACTGCGGCCGGTGCTGCGCGCCCCGCAGCTGGCTGCAGGCCAACGCCCGCCACATTCCTGCCCGGCGGCCCGCGCCCCGGGCAGATCTGCAGGAATATTTTGGCCGTAGCCCCGGCCAGTATCAGCCGGTACTGCCAACGCCGCCCCAGGAGCAGCTGGTCTGCGACCCGCACACCGGCGAGCTGCTCCCGCTGGAGG
>CAUBQU010000097.1 GCA_958438185.1 uncultured Oscillospiraceae bacterium | reverse complement strand
AACTCAGTCGGCTGATCCAGCCGGGCATGGCCCTGTATTTCTGCCTGCTGTTTGCCTTCGCCGCCGTGACCTTCTTCTTCGGAGATCTTTATCTGGCGCTGGGCGAGGCTGCCGTCGGGTTGCTGCTTTTGCTCTACTTTAAAATGAACGCCATGCGCCGTCGCCGGGAGATCTCCGCCTATATCCAAACCGCGACGGACACCTTGGAGACGGCAGCCAAGGGCGAGATGCCCTTCCCTATGGCCCTGGTCAAGCTGGGGACGGGGGAGATCGTCTGGAGCAACGACCTTTTCCACACCGCCACCGGCGCAAAATCCGCCAGCCTGTTCACAAGCTGCATCACAGATTACTGCCCAACGCTGAATTTCGACTGGCTCAAAGCCGGGCAGGCGGAGTCGCCGTATGACGTCAGCCTGCGGGACCGGACCTATCGGGTCATGGGCAATATCGTCCGGACAGAGCACGGCGCGGAGCATGTGCTGCTGGCAACGGTGTATTTTATTGATATCACAGAGCTGTCCCACGTCAAGCAGGAGTATATCCGCTCCCGCCCCGTCGTCGGGATCATCCTGGTGGACAATTACGACGATCTGACGAACAATATGCCAGAAAACGGCATTTCCAACCTGAACGTCGCCATTCACGACCGCATCGCCGCCTGGACAGACGGCATCGGCGGTCTGCTGCGGAAGATCGAACGCAATCGCTATCTCTTCCTCTTTGAGGCTAAGGATCTTCCGGCGATGGTCGAGAAGAAATTCTCCCTGCTGGAGACGATGCGTCAGGTCAAAAACCCGGCGGGCATTCCGGCGACCGTCTCCATCGGCATCGGCAAGGACGGGGCCAATTATACCGAGTCCTTCAGCTTCGCGACGTTGGGCATTGAGATGGCCCTGGCCCGGGGCGGCGACCAGGCCGTCATCAAGGACCGCTACAACTTCGCATTCTACGGCGGCCATACCGTCACGGCGGATCGGCGGACGAAGGTCAAGTCCCGGGTCGTGGCCGGATCGCTGTCTGAGCTGATTCGCCAATCGACCCATGTGTTTGTCATGGGCCATAAGAACGCGGATCTTGACTCCGTCGGCGCGGCGGCCGGTATGGTCTGCATCTGCCGGAAGCTGGGCAAGCGGGTGCGCATCGTCCTGGATCTGCAGGAGAACGCCGCAGGGGCCTTAATCGCCCAGCTGCAGCAACAGCCGGAATACGAAGGCGCCTTTGTCTCCGGGCAGGAGGCCCTGCTGATGGCAGACTCCAAGAGTCTGCTCATCGTCGTGGATACGAACCGGCCGGACCAGGTCCAGAGTAAGCCGCTGCTGGAGAGCATCATCCGCGTCTGCGTGGTAGACCATCACCGCCGGGCGGCGGATTATATTGAGAAGGTCGTTTTGAATCTGCACGAGCCCTTCGCCTCCTCGGCGTCGGAGCTGGTGACGGAGCTGCTGCAATACACGGTTGAGGCTGGGGACATTCTCCCGGTGGAAGCGCAGGCGCTGCTGTCCGGCATCGTGCTGGATACGAAAAACTTCGGCGTCCGTACCGGCAGCCGGACCTTTGAGGCCGCGGCCTACCTGCGCAAGCTGGGCGCAGACCCGGCGGATATCAAAAAGCTACTCAAGAGCGACCTGGCTGATACTCTCTCCCGCTACGAGATTATCAAAAGCGCGAAAATTTACCGGGAGAACATCGCTGTGGCGGCGTTGGATTATACCGTGTCCCGGGTCCTGGCGGCCCAGGCGGCAGATGAGCTGCTGTCCATCCAGGGCGTCGAGTGCTCCTTTGTCATGTTCCCGACGGATACGCAGATTATCATTTCCGCCCGGTCTCTGGGGGATATCAATGTACAGATGATCCTGGAGCCCCTGGGCGGCGGCGGCAACCCCGCCATGGCCGGCGCGCAGATCTCCGGCAAGCAGATGCCAGCGGTGATCACCGAGCTGGTCTCGTCCATCGACCAATATTTTGAAGAGTAAGATCAAACGAAAAGAGGTTTTTTACGATGAAGGTAATTTTACAGCAGGATGTCAAAGGCAAGGGCAAGAAGGGCCAGATGATCGACGTTTCTGACGGCTACGCCCGGAACTATATGCTGCCCCGGAAGATCGCCGTCGAGGCGACGCCGGACAATATCAACACCATGCGGATGAACGACAAGGCGCTTCTGGAACGCCAGACGAAGGAACGGGCCGAGGCCGTGCGCATCATGAACGAAATGAAAGAAGCGACCCTGACCCTGCGGGTCAAGGGCGGCGGCGCGGGCCGTCTGTTCGGCTCCGTGACGACCCAAGAGATCTCCGAAGCACTGAAGGAGCAGATGCATATTGAGATCGACAAGCGCAAGATCGTTCTGGACGAAGCCATCAAAAACGTCGGGACCTATACCGTCAAGTGCAAGCTGGGCTATGAGGTCGTCGGCAATTTGAAGGTCAAGGTCGAGGAGCTGTAAGAGGCCCGTTTCGTCCGCGCAGGAGGTGAAGGACATGGATGAATTATTGTCGCGCCAGGTACCCCACTCATTAGAGGCGGAGCAGTCTGTCCTGGGCTCAATGCTGATCGACAGCCGCTGTGTCAGTGATGTCATTGGCATGGTGCGCCCGGAGGAATTTTACCTGCAGCAGAACCGGGATATTTTCGAGACGATCTATTCCATGTTCAATTTCTCCCAGCCCATCGACCCGGTCACGGTGCTGGACAAGATGAAAGAACGCGGCGTCTTCGACGAAAAGACGACGCTGGAATATTTCAAGCAGCTCATGGACATCACGCCGACGGCGGCCAATGTCGCCCAGTACTGCGCCATCGTTCACGATAAGGCGCTGCTGCGCAGCATTGATCAAGCGGCGGCGGAGATCCAGGAATCGGTCCAAGCGGGCACCGGCCCGGCGGCCAGTATTCTGGAAAACGCAGAGAAGAAGATTTATGCCCTGAGCCACGGCAACACAGGCCAGACCCTGGAGCATATCGGGACGATCCTCCTGAAAGTCTTCGACCGGCTGACGGAGCTTGCCGAGTCCGGCAACGCGTTCCCCGGCCTGTCCAGCGGCCTTCGGGACCTGGATCAGAAGATCAACGGGCTCAATAAGTCCGACCTGATGCTGATCGCAGCCCGCCCCGGCATGGGCAAGACGTCCATGGCGCTGAATATTGCTTTGAACGTCGCGAAAAAGTACGATATCACCGTGGCATTTTTCTCCCTGGAAATGTCCCGGGAGCAGTTGGCCATGCGTCTGATCGCCAACGAAAGCTTTGTAGATAACCAGAAGCTGGCCACCGGCCAGCTGTCGGAGGACGAGTGGGGCAAGATCGGCCTGGCGGCTTCGGCCCTGAGCCAGACGGATATCCGGGTGGACGATAACCCGGCCATCACCGTGGCAGAGATGAACGCCAAGTGCCGCAGGCTGGATAAGCTGGGGCTGGTCGTGATCGACTATCTGCAGCTGATGACCTCCTCCGGTCAGCGCAACGCCAGCGGGGAAAACCGCCAGCAGATCGTGGCGGATATCTCCCGCTCTTTGAAGATCATGGCCAAGGAGCTGCAGGTGCCGGTGGTCTGCCTGAGCCAGCTCTCCCGTGCCAACGAATCCCGGCAGGACAAGCGGCCGATGCTGTCGGACCTGCGTGAGTCCGGCGCCATCGAGCAGGACGCCGACGAGGTGCTGTTTTTGTACCGGGATGATTATTACAACGAAAATTCCGAGGAGAAGAATGTCGCCGAGTGCATCATTGCCAAGAACCGTCACGGCGAAACGGGGACGGTCAAGCTGCAATGGCTACCCCAATATACGACCTTCTCCGATCTGGAGTGGCGCCATGCTGAATAAATTCCGCCGCTATAATGCCGGGCTGATCGCCCCGGGCGACGCCATCATCTGCGCCGTCTCCGGCGGCGCGGACTCCATGGCGCTGCTGGGCTGCCTGCTGGCACTGCGGGAGGAATACGCCCTCACTGTCAGTGTGCTGCACTGCAATCACCACCTGCGCCCGGAAGCGGACGGTGACGCGGCATTTGTCCGGGATTTCTGCCAGGCGCGGCGCATTCCCTTCACCTGCTGCGATCTGGACGTCACCACCCAGCAGCGGAAGACGGGCCAAAGCCTGGAGGACGCGGCCCGCAGCCTGCGCTATGCCTGCTTTGCCCAGGCCATCCCCTGGGACGCCAAAATCGCCACGGCCCACAACGCCCAGGACAATCTGGAGACGAGCCTTATCCGCATGGTGCGGGGGACAAGCCCCCGGGGCCTGAGTGGGGTCCCGCCCCGCCGGGACCGGATCATCCGGCCGCTGCTCTTTGCGACCCGGTCTGAGATCCTAGCCTTTTTGCAGAAGCAGCATATTCCCCACCGGGAGGACGCATCGAACGCGACGGACTTTTGCCTGCGCAACCGCCTGCGGCACCATGTCGTGCCGCGTCTGACGGCGGAGAACCCCGCTCTGGAGACGGCTTGGCTGGAGACAGCCCGGCAGCTGCGCGAAGAGGACGCTTATTTATCTGACCTAGCCCAGGCAGCCATGCTTGACGCCCGGCAGGGAAACGGCTTTTCCATCGCTCGGGTGCAGGCGCTGCATCCAGCGCTGCGCGCGCGGGTGCTCTTCGGCTTTTTGCAGACGTTTGGCGTCCGGCAGCCCCGACGAGAGCATGTCCGCCAGCTGGAAGCGCTGCTGGCATCCCAATCCGCCTCGGGGCGGCTGTCGCTGCCCGGCGTCTGCCTGGCCCGCGATTACGATACCATCGCGCCTGCCGCGGCGCCAGCCCCGGCCCCAGCGTTTGCCACGGCGCTGCAGATCCCCGGCGTGACGCATTTGACCGGCCTGGGTCTGCGCATCCGGTGTGAACTGGCCCCAGCGGCAGAAAATTTCGAAAAAATCGCAAATAGTACTACACAAATCCTACTCGATTATGCTATGATAAAAGGGCGCGCGCTGGCAGTCCGGCCGCGCCAGCCGGGGGACGTGCTACGCCTGCCCGGCGGCACCCGCACGCTGAAGCGGCGGATGATCGACTGTAAAATTCCCCAGGCCCAGCGGGACCGCATCCCGGTCCTGGTGATGGGGGAACGCGTCCTGGCAGTCTTTGGGTTAGGAACGGACCCAGCCTGGCAGGCGCAAGCAGGCAAGCCTTGCCTGTGCATGATTTTAGAGCAAGAAAAAGAGGAACACACGCATGCATAACGATATTCAAAAGGTATTACTGACAAAAGAGCAGATCGCAGCCCGGGTCGCAGAGCTGGGGCAGACCCTGGCGCAGGAATATGCAGGGAAGGACCCGGTGTTTATCGGCGTTTTGAAGGGCGTCGTCGTGTTCTTCGCCGATATGGTCCGGGCAACGCCGATCCCCTGCCAGTTTGATTTCATGGCCGTCTCGTCCTATGACGGCACCACGACGACTGGGCAGCTCCAGATGAAAAAGGACGTCTCCGTCGAGATCAAGGGCCGCCATGTCGTCATTTTGGAGGATATTCTGGACACCGGGCTGACCCTGCGGGCCGTGGCCGATCACCTGTCCGCCATGGAACCGGCCTCCCTGAAGATCTGCGCGCTGCTGGACAAGCCGGCCCGCCGGGAGGCGGAGATCGAAGCGGACTATGTCGGCTTTACGATCCCCAATGAATTTGTCGTCGGCTATGGGCTGGATTATAATGAAAAATACCGGAATCTGCCCTTTATCGGCGTGCTGAAGCCGGAGGTATACGGCGCCTGATCCGCCGGGAAGGAGATGGACTATTGAAAAAAACAAGAATTGCATCCTTTGTCTTTTACATTCTCGTGCTGGTGATCCTGCTTACTGCGGTAACGGCGCTGTTTGGCCGGAGCAAGGCGGATTACCTCTCCTATTCCGAAGCTGTCACGCTCTTTGCGGAGGAGAAGGTCCACGAC
>CAUBQU010000096.1 GCA_958438185.1 uncultured Oscillospiraceae bacterium | reverse complement strand
TCTTAAATCGCCGCTTTGCCCCGATTTTTTGGGCTTTTGAGAGAGAAAAGGAGAGAATCACATGATCCGAAGCATGACAGGCTACGGCCGCGCCGTCGAGACGGTGGCAGGCCGCGTCTATACCGTGGAGATCCGCTCGGTGAACAACCGCTACCTGGATTGCAGCGTCAAGCTGCCCCGGGCCTATAGCTTCGCTGAGGACCCGGTGAAAAAGCGCCTCAAGGCCGCCGTCACCCGGGGCAAGGTCGACGCGTTCGTGACCGTCACGGCGCTGACGGCGGAGCCGATGAAGGTCTCCCTGAACCGCCCTGTGCTGGAGGGCTATCTGGCCGCGCTGCGGCAGGTCTCCAGCGAATACGACGTGAAAGACGACATCAGCGTCAGCACCCTGGCGCGGTTTTCCGATATTTTCCTGGTCGAAAAGGCCGATGCCGATGAAGCGGAGCTGACCGCCGCCCTCCTGGGCGTCGTCGACACGGCGCTGCAAGCGTACAACGCCATGCGGGAGACAGAGGGCGCTGCCCTGGCGGAGGATCTCTGCACCCGCGCCGCCCGCATCGAAACGCTGGTCGGCCAGGTCGAGCAGCGCAGCCCGGAGACGGTCCGGGAATACCGCGCCCGCCTGGAGGCGAAAATGCGCGAGGTCCTTTCTTCGACGACGATCGACGAGAGCCGCATCCTGACGGAGGCCGCCATCTTCGCCGATAAGGTCGCCGTCGATGAGGAGACGGTCCGTCTGCGCAGCCACCTTGCGCAGCTGCGCAAGATGATCGAAGGCGGCGGGGCCATCGGCCGGAAGCTGGATTTCCTGATGCAGGAGATGAACCGCGAGGCCAACACCATCGGCTCCAAGGCCAGCGACCTGCAGCAGGCCCAGACCGTCGTGGAGATCAAGGCGGAGCTGGAGAAGATCCGGGAGCAGATGCAGAATATCGAGTAACGGAGGCAGCTTGCGATGAAACTCATCAATATCGGCTTTGGCAATATGGTCTGCGCGGCGCGGCTCCTGGCCATCGTCAGCCCCGAATCCGCGCCGATCAAACGAATCATCCAGGAGTCCCGGGAACGCTCGATGCTCATCGACGCGACCTATGGCCGCCGGACCCGGGCCGTGCTCATTATGGATACGGACCATGTCATCCTCTCGGCCATCCTGCCGGAGACGATCGCCAGCCGCGCCCAGGACCGGGCCGCGGAGGAGGCCGCCAATGGCTAAGGGGCAGCTGATCGTGATATCCGGTCCGTCGGGTGTCGGCAAAAGCACGCTGATCCGCAGCCTGACGGCAAAGCTGGAGCGGCAGCCGTTTTTCTCCGTCTCCGCGACGACACGCCAGATGCGCCCCGGCGAGATCGACCATGTCAATTATCACTTCATCACCCAGGCGGAATTTGACCGCATGGTGGCGCAGAACGAATTTTTAGAGCACGCGACCTACGCCGCCCACTCCTATGGGACCCCGGCCGCCCCGATCCTTGCCCAGCTGGAGGCCGGGCGGGACGTGCTGCTGGATATCGAGGTCCAGGGTGCGCTCCAGGTCAAGCGTTCTTACCCCGACGCAGTGCTGATCTTCATCGCCGCGCCGTCCTTCGGCGAGCTGGAGCACCGGCTCCGCGCCCGGGGCGACACGGCGGAGGACGCTGTCCGCCTGCGCTTGCAGACGGCCCGCCAGGAGTATGAGCAGGCAAACTGCTACGATTATATCGTCGCCAACGACGATATCGACCGCTGCGTCCAAAAGCTTTTGGCGATTTTAACCGCCGAGGGCTGCCGACGCAAATATAACGACGAAATTTTAAAGGAGGCGCTTTCCTATGTTATATCCCCCCATGTCTGAGCTGCTTGAGCATATCAACAGCCGCTATCTGCTGGTCAACGTCGTCGCCCACCGGGCGCGGCAGATCTCCATCGAGGCCGAGGAATTCCATCAGCCCCTGGAGGAAAAGCCTGTCACGCTGGCCATCCACGAAGTGGCCGACGGGCTTTTGAAGGCAAAGCTCAAGGACGAATACCTGGTGTAAAGAGAATTTGCAAGGCGCAGGCGATATGGGCCTACGCCTTGCCGCGTTAAAAGGGGGGCTCGGATTGATCGCAAAGGTCGCTGTTTCGGCAGCTGTGTTTGCCATTGACAAGCCCTATGACTACTGGGCCCCGGAGGCGCTGCAGCTGGCGCCCGGGATGCGAGTCAAGCTCCCCTTCGGCAAGGGCAACCGGGTCTGCGAGGGCATGGTCCTGCAGCTTACCCCCGGTACGCGGGGCGGGCTGAAAGAAATTATCGCCCGGCTGGACGATACGCCGGTCCTCTCCGAAAAGATGCTGCACCTGGCGGCGTTTCTCCGCCAGCGCTACTATTGCACGTTTTATGACGCGATGCACGCCATTTTACCGGCGGGGCTCTGGTTCCGCGCCGAGGAATGCTACACCGTCAGCCCGGCGCTGCCGGAGGATTGGCAGGCCCGGCTTGCCAGGTCCCCGGAGGCCGCGGCGCTTTTGCAAACGCTGCGCAATGCAGGCGGCAGCGCGACCGCGCAGCTTTTGCAAAAGCGCTGGCAGGACCCGCAGCAGCTCCAGCGCCTTTTGCGCATGCTGCGGGAAAAGGGCTTCATCACCGTTGAGACAAAGCTTGCCCGCCGCAGCAAGGAGAAGACGGAGCGGATGATCCTGCTTGCCGTCTCCGCGGAAGAGGCGCAGGCCCTGGCGGCGCGGAAGAAAAAGACCGCGCCCTTGCAGAGCGCCGTTTTGGAGCTGCTGGCGGTCACCGGCAGCGCGGGCAGCAAGGACCTTTGCTATTTCACCGGCGCAAACAGCGCCGTCCTGCGGCGGCTGGAGTCGCTGGGGCTGATCGAATCCAGCCAGCAGCCCGTTCCGCCGCCCGCTAGCTTTGCCCCCGTTTCCCAGCCGCCGGCGCTCACCCTGACGCCTGCCCAGCAGCAGGCGTATGACGCGCTTGCCGCCGACCTTTTGGACGACGCGCCCCACACGGCGCTGCTCTACGGCGTGACCGGCGCAGGCAAGACGGCGGTCTACCTGCAGCTCATCCACCGCTGCCTGGCGGAAGGCCGCAGCGCCCTGGTCCTCGTCCCCGAGATCGCGCTGACACCCCAGCTGCTGGCGCGGTTTTCCGCCCACTTTGGCGATACCGTCGCCGTGCTGCACAGCGGCCTGCGGATCACGGAGCGCTTTGCCCAGTGGCAGCGCATCCGGGCGGGCAAAGCCCGCGTCGTCTTGGGGACCCGTTCCGCGGTCTTTGCCCCGCTGGAGCAGCTGGGCCTGCTGATTCTTGATGAAGAGCAGGAGCACACCTATAAATCCGAAAATGCCCCCCGGTATCACGCCCGGGAGGTCGCCCAGTACCGGGCGATGCAGGAGCGCGCCCTCGTCGTCCTCGGCTCGGCGACGCCCTCCGTCGCGTCGATGTACCTGGCAAAGACGGGGCGCTATCGACTGTGTCGCCTGCCGGAGCGCTATCACGGGGCCGCGCTGCCCCAGGTGACGATGGTCGATCTCAAGCAGGAGCTGCGGGCCGGGAACGGCGGCGTCGTCAGCCGCCTGCTGCAGCAGGAGCTGCAAAAGAACCTGGACCGGGGCGAGCAGAGCATCCTCTTTCTCAACCGCCGGGGCAGCAGTCCGATGCTGCTGTGCGTCGACTGCGGCTTCGTCCCCCAGTGCCCGAACTGCTCCGTCCGGCTGACATATCACAGCGCCAACGGGCGGCTGATGTGCCACTACTGCGGCCACAGCGTCCCCGTGCCGCCGGTCTGCCCCAGCTGTGCCGGGCATTTAAAACAGGTCGGCTTCGGCACCCAGCGTCTGGAGCAGGAGCTGCACCGCCTCTGGCCGGACCTCCCCGTCCTGCGGATGGACGCGGACACCGTCACGGCGGCCAACCCCCATGAGAAGATCTTCCGCCGCTTCCAGGAGGAGAGAATCCCCATCCTCATCGGCACCCAGATGGTCGCCAAGGGGCTGGATTTCCCCAATGTCACCCTCGTCGGCGTCATGGACGCAGACCAGGCCCTGTATCAGGACAGCTACCGCGCCCCGGAGACGACCTTTTCCATGCTGACCCAGGTCGTCGGCCGCGCAGGCCGCGGCGACCGCCCGGGCCGGGCTATTATTCAGACGATGACCCCGGACAACACCGTCCTGCAGCTGGCGGCCCGGCAGGATTACGACGGCTTCTATGCCGCCGAGATCGGCCTGCGGCAGCTGCGGCGCTGCCCGCCGTTTGGCGATCTTTTGATCTTCCAATTCTCCAGCCCCTTCCAGGAGAAGGCGCTGGCTGCCGCCGCGGCGTTTCGCGGCGAATTAGAGGCACTGCTGCCGGGCCTTGCGGGCCAGAGCGCGCCGCCTATGCTGCTGGGGCCTGCCCCGGCGGCCATCGCCAGGGTCAACGGCCGCTTCCGCTACCGCCTGACCCTGCGTTGCGAGAACAGAAAGCCGCTGCGCCAGCTCATCGCCTGGCAGCTGCAGCGCTTCCGTAAAAATAAAGCTTATTCCGCGGTGCACGTCAGCGCCGACTGCAACCCGTACGACATCTGACGCATGACGCACCTAGTTTGATATGATCCCCAGAAGAGAGGTAGGAACACTATGGCAATTCGCACCATCCTGACCGAGGGCGACCCGAAGCTGACAAAGGTCTGCCACCCGGTGACAAAATTTGACCAAAAGCTGGCGGACCTGCTGGACGACATGGTCGAGACGCTGGAGGCCTCCGGCGGCGTTGGCCTGGCCGCGCCCCAGATCGGCATCCTGCGCCGTGCCGTCGTCGTCGACACCGGCGAGGAATTCCTGGAGCTGGTGAACCCGGAGGTGATCGAGACCTCCGGCGAGCAGGACGGCATCGAGGGCTGCCTGTCCGTGCCCGGCGTGTACGGGTTTGTCAAGCGGCCCAATGTCGTGACCGTCCGCGCCCAGGACCGGGACGGCCAGTGGTTCGAGGCCACCGGCGAGGAGCTCATCGCCCGCTGCTTCTGCCACGAGTGCGACCATCTCGACGGCCACCTCTACCGGGAGAAGGTCTATCGCTACCCGACCCAGGAGGAGCTGGAAGAATTATTTGGTGACAGTGAGGCGGAAGAATGAAAATTGTATTTCTCGGCACGCCGGACATTGCCGCCGCATGCCTGCAAAAAATCGTGGAGGACGGCTTTGACGTCGCCGCCGTCTACACCAAGCCCGATATGCCGAAAAACCGCGGCATGAAGCTCGCCATGAGCGACGTCAAGCAGTACGCCCTGACGCAAAATATCCCCGTCCTCCAGCCCCAGTCCTTCCGGGACCCGGCGGTGGTGGAGGAGCTGCGCGCCCTGGCGCCGGATGTCATCGCCTGCGTCGCCTACGGCAAAATTTTGCCCCAGAGCGTCCTGGAGATCCCGCCCCTGGGCTGCATCAATATCCACGCCAGCATCCTGCCGAAGCTGCGGGGCAGCGGCCCGGTCCAGTGGGCAATCCTGAACGGGGAGGAGGAGACGGGCGTCACCGCCATGTACATGGACCCGGAGATGGACGCGGGCGATATCATCGAAATTCGCCGCACCCCCATCGACCCGGCAGAAAACGCCCAGCAGCTGTTAGATCGCCTGGCGCAGCTTGGCGCGCAGCTCCTCTCCGATACCATGGCCCAGCTGCGAGACGGCAAGCCCCTTGCGCGCCGGAAGCAGGACGACAGTCAGGCAACCTACGCCCCCATGCTGACAAAGGCCCTTTGCCCCATCGACTGGGCAAAGACCCGCCGCCAGATCTGCGACCACGTCCGCGGCCTCGACCCGTGGCCTGTGGCGACGATGGAGCTTGCGGGCAAGCGCTTTAAAGTATACAAAGTAGAGCCCAGCGGGACTGTGACGCACGCCGCCCCCGGGACCCCGGTGGCGCTGACAAAGCGGGGGCTGGAGATCGCCTGCGGTGACGG
>CAUBQU010000095.1 GCA_958438185.1 uncultured Oscillospiraceae bacterium | reverse complement strand
GCCATTGATTCCGTCATTGCAACCTCCGAAAGCGGCTTCGTCTACCTGGTTTATGGTACGACCCTGGAGGATGGCACAAAGCAATATGCGTTCTGCATGCCGAATTCCGATGTTTCCATCCGGGCCAATACGGTCAAGGCTGCCTACACCCTGCAGCTGTTGGATTATGACAAAAACCTGATCTTCAGCCAAGCTGTCCAAGCGGGGGAAACGGTGGATCTGACCACTTATGTCGCGCAGATCCAGCGTGAAGGTTATACGTTCAACGGCTGGGAAGTGCTGGAAGGCATGAACAAGGGCGCGATCCTGTCGGGCGCAGCGGCGGATGCCATTGCAGTTACGGCGGACACGGTCCTGGTCGCCAGCGGAACGGCGGAGAATTGCACGCTGCAGTTTGATACCGCAGGCGGCGAGCCTACGTACATCCCTGCGATGACGGTACCTTATAGCACGGTCGCAACGCTGCCGACCACTGAGCTGACCCGCGAGGGTTATACCTTCCTGGGCTGGCGCGACAGCGAAACGGGCATTGTCTATATGGCAGGCGCCCAGTACCTGGTCAAGGGGAACGCACAGTTCGTGGCCCGCTGGGAAAAGAACGACGATGTAATCGTCAAATTCGTCGATGAAGACGGCTACATGTATGACTGGTTCTTCGTCGAGGACGGCGGTCTGGTGACCGCACCTGCAGCGCCGGAGAAGACAGGCTTCCGCTTCCTGGGCTGGGAAAATGACGACTATGCCCTGCTGGCCGCTGGCGGCAAGGAGCAGATCCACGGTGCGCCCGGTGATGTGGTCGTCTTTACGGCGAAATGGGCCGGCGCGGACTATCTGCTGCACATTCAGGGCCGCAACGCGGACGGCACGCTGACGGCGGCTGGGAATACCTATGAGATCCCCGATGCCGATGTCGCGACGATCGCAGCAGGCGAGCAGATTAGCCTGACAGTCACGCCGCAGAAGAATTACGCCATGACCAGCGTGTATTACACGACTGTCATGGACAATGTCACGACGAAGGTCATCCTGGAGCCAGACGCGAACGGCGTCTACAACTTCAAGATGCCGGCTGCCGAGGCGTGGCTGCATATCGAATGCACGCAGAACGTGTTCAATGTCACGACAAAGGGTGACGGCAACGAGACGCTGACGGCTGTCTCCCAGAACCCGGAAGACGCTGCCGGTACGGCGACGGTGGGCGAGTTGGTCGATGTGGCCGTTCAGCCCAACAAGAATTATGTGATCGACGCGGTCACTGCAAAGTGCGGCAACAGCTTCGTCTACCTGACGTACCTCAGCACGGACGAAGACGGCACGATGCATTATTGCTTCACCATGCCGGCAGGCAATGTAGTCGTGACGGCCAGCGCGGTCAAGGCCTCCTACACGCTGCAGGTTTTGGATTATAACAATAATCTGATCCTCAGCCAGGCAGTCAAGGCTGGAGAGACTGTCGATCTGACGACGTACATTGCGGCCCTTGCCCGCACCGGCTACGACTTCGAAGGCTGGTTCGTGATCGCAGGCGAGACGCCGGATGTTCTGCTGACCGGTGCCAGCAGCGAATCTATCACGGTCAATGCGAATACGATCCTCAAGGCGTCCTATCAGGCGCAGCGCTACACGGTCGCCCGGGCGGACGATTGCAGCGAGCACCTGGAGAAGCTTGTCGTCTCCGACCCGCGGACGCCCAGCTCTGTGGACTTCTCGACCGAGGATAATTACGGCATGACCGTTGCCTCCGCGACGGATAACACCGTCAGCATCAGCGTCAAGCCAGAGTTTGATTACACCATCAGCGGCCTGGCGATCCGGGGCACGGATTCCGATACAGTGGTCCAGTCCTATCTCAAGCGCTTCAATGCGATGACGGGCGTGTATGTCTATGAATTCACCATGCCCGCAGAAAATGTAGAGGTCGCGGTCTATACGGAGCCCAAGTCCTTTGATGTCAGCGTCATCGAGACGCCGGGCGAGGGTGGCACCTATACGATCAACGGCTACACCACGACGAATCTGCCCGTGAAACAGGGCGAAGACGTGGCGATTGACGTCCAGGCCGAGCAGGGCTGGTATGTGGAGAGCTACAGCGTCTACTACCTCAACGGCGCAGGCGAAAAGGTTTACGTCCTGGGCGCGGATGGCGAGCATCTAATGAACATCCAGCCCGGCACGTCCGAAGCGACCATCGCATTCCGCATGGTCTCCTACCATGTGACCGTGGAAGTGAACTATGCCAAGACGGTTTATACCGTCACGCCGGATACGGCCGCTGCCAATGGGCAGATCGGCGTACGCCTGGCGGATGACCCCAATGAGATCGTCTACGGCACAGTCCTTGATGCGACGGTCGGCGATGAGGTCGAGATCGGCCTCCTGCCGGATGCCGGTTACGAGGTCCTGAGGGATACCCTCCAGGTCCTGGACGAGAGCGGTTCTCCCATCGCGGCCCGCTTTGTCCGGCGCGACGGCGACACCTATTACTACCGCTTCACCATGCCGTCCTCCAATGTGACGGTTAGCTGTGAATTTGGTCAGAAGACCTACCGCGTCATTGCAGACCAGCGCTACACCGGCGGCCAGGTCTGGGTCGGCGATACCAATAACAATGTGGCCTCCTTCGCGAAGGACACCACGGCGGCGGTCACGCTCGTTCCGGAAGATGGCTACCGTGTGACGCAGATCAGCACGCAGGTCACAGTCGGCGGCGTTGCGCGCGATGTAATTGCGGACAACTTCATCCTCTGCGATGCAGACGGGAACGAAGTTTACAACGCTGTCGAAGCAGCAAAGGAAGCAAAGCGCCAGGAGATCCTCGAACCCGAGGGCGGCTATGTGCCTCTGTACACGCCGATCCTGGAAGCGACTGCCGTTGATACGGCCGATGGCCGCGTCTACAGCTTCCTGATGCCGGATTATGATGTCTATGTGAAGACGTCCTTTGAAAAGATCGACCTCGGTGTCGACGTCGAGACGACCAACACCGCCAACACCGGGAAGGGCACCGTCTACACTGGCATCAAGGCTTCTGCCAATGCCACCAGCGACAAGAACATCACGACCCATGTCAACGATAATGTCTATGTGCGTGTTGCACCGGAATACGGCTATGTACTGAAGAATCTGGTCGCGGTCTATACCGATGCCGAGGGCGACGAAGTCGAGCTCCCGCTGACGATGGTCAGCCAGAAGTACGACAAGCACGACACCTATTGGACGAGCTATGTTGCCCGGTTCACGATGCCGGCCTGCAACGTGACGGTGCGTGCCACCTTTGTGGAGGACTACTACGCTGTCGTCTTCCAGGATTGGGACAACACCCAGCTGCAGGTCCAGAATGTGGACTACAAGGCCACCCCGAATCTGAGTGCCCAGTTCCCGGCAGTGACAGGCCGTCCCGGCTATCACTTCGTGGGCTGGTCCAGTGCCGATGTCGAGACGCCTGTGACGGCTCCTTCCGTTGATCCGGCGGACTTCGTTATCGTCAAGGACACGGTCATCCGCGCCGTCTACGAGAAGGACAGCTACAGCATCCACTACAACGCAGGCCCCCACGGCAGCTTTGCCGCCGGCAAGACGGAGCAGGCGGAATACCTGGATCTGTGCAGCTTCACGGCCGTCCCGGAGACCGGCTACATGGTCGATACGGTCTCGGCAACTTACGTCAACGAGGCAGGCGAGACGATCGCAATTGAGCTGATCCCCGGCGCGAAGACCGTCAAGGATCACGCGGGCACGACGGAGGAAGCTTACTCCTTCCGGATGCCGGCCTGCACCGACGACGCGGGCGTGACGGTCAGCGCGACCTTCAAGCCTATGACCTATGATGTCACCAGCCAGTACAATAAGGCCCAGGGCGCGCTGCGCCTGAACGGCGAAGACGTCGACGCGATGGCGGCAAATTACACCGATACGATCAGCGTCAATGTCACCCCGGCCACGGGCTACATGCTGACGCAGCTGTACTACACCTACACGGACCCGCTGTCCGGCGAGTCTAAGCAGGTGAGCCTGCTGGCAGACGGCAGCCAGAAAGACAGCTGCGACTACACCTTCACCATGCCGGCGTCCGACACAGTCGTGCATGCAGTGTTTGCGCAGATCACGTACAAGGTGATCAACGACACCACCGATCCCAACGGCGTGGTGACCATCGCGAAGACGGATGTTGCGTATCTGGATACCGCGACCTTCAATGTCAAGCCCAACGAGGGCTACCGCATTGATACCGTTACGGCTTACTATGTCGACGAGCTCGGCAAGGACCAGACCATCACCTTCACGGATGTACAGCCCAATGCGACCACCGGCGGTGTGGACTACAGCTTCATCATGCCGGCCAGCGATGTGCACATCGTTGCGACGTTTGCCAAGCTGACCTACCTCGCCAGCGTCAATCTGACCGGCGAAGCGACGGTCCAGCTGGACGGCAATTACACGGATGCGCTTTACTACGACTTTGCCGATACTGTCACGATCACCGTCACCCCGGCTTCCGGTTGGGAGATCGCGTCCGTCGTGGCTGACGGCAAGACGCTGACGGCCAATGCCGACGGCAACTACACCTTCACGATGCCGGACCATGATGTCACCATCGACATCACGGTCATCAAGACCGGCTACACCGTGACCGGTGTCGTCACCGGTGAGGCAGCGGGCGGCACGGTCAAGCCCAGCGTTTCGCTGGCCAATGTCGGCGATGTCGTCTCCGCAGAAGTCACGGCAGCTTACGGGTATGATCTCGTGAATGTCGTCGTCCGCGGCGAGAGCGGCAAGGTCTACAATGTGGACCGCGTCTCTGGCAACTTCTACTTCTTTACCATGCCTGCCGAAAATGTCACAGTCACGGCAGAATTTGCAAGACACCTCTTCACCGTGACCTTCCGCGATTACGACGGCAAGACGCTGAAGGTCGAGGAAGTCCCCTACGAAGGTGCTGCCACCGCCCCGGCAACCCCGGCCCGCGAAGGCTACACGTTCCTGCGTTGGGACACCGCGTTTGATTGCGTCACCCAGGACCTGACGGTCACGGCGATCTACGTGATCAACTCCCACGGCTTCCAGACCCATGGCATCTCCTTCACCGGCGAGGACCATGGTACTGTCACCATCGCCAATGGCGATACGGCGGACTACGGCGATAATGTCCTGGTGAAGGTCGACCCGGACGACGGCTGGCGTGTGGAACATGTCGCCGTTGTGACCAATGCCGGTCAGTCGGTCAGCGTCACCCGGATTTCCAGCGAGGCGGACTATGAGCAGGCTTACACCTTCGTGATGCCCGATGACGATGTGATCGTCACGGTGACCTACACGATGCATTCCCCGTCTCAGTTCACCGACGTCAGAACGGACGCTTGGTACTTCGAAGCCATCAACTTCGTGACGGACCGCGGCTACTTCGTCGGCGTCTCCGATACCCTGTTTGGGCCGGAGATCCAGATGAACCGTGCTATGTTCGTTACGGTCCTGGGCCGCGTGGCCGGGATCGACGCCAGCAAGTATGCGGGCAAGAGCGAATTTACGGATGTGGCAGAGAACCAGTACTATGCACCGTATGTCAAGTGGGCAGCGGAGAATGATATCGTCGCCGGTTATCCGGAGGGCGTGTTCAAGCCGGATGAGAACATCACCCGTGAACAGATGGCTGCAATGATGCGCCGCTTCTGCCGCTACACCGGTATGAACGTCTCGGTCAGCAATGCCAACTGGATGGCCCGCTATGCCGATGTATACGCCATCAGCGATTGGGCTTATGAGGATGTCTGCTGGGCAGTGGGCTGCGGCCTGATGCGCGGCAAGTCCGACAGCACGATCAACCCGCTGGAGCTGGCAACGAGAGCGGAAGTTGCCCAGGTTATCAAGAACCTTTGCGACAAGCTGATCTACCAATAAGCCAATCAAAAACGGAAAAGCGC
>CAUBQU010000094.1 GCA_958438185.1 uncultured Oscillospiraceae bacterium | reverse complement strand
TCCCAGACGCCGTCGGCGATCTCGTCCCAGGCTGTGATCTGCGTAAATTCCGCCGTCTGGCGGCCGTACAGGACCAGGACCGGCAACTCCTGCCAGGCCAGGAAGGTCGTTAAGTCAAAGGCGTCGCCACCGCCGCCCATCTCTGTCGCAGCATTCTCGCCTGCTTGCTCGAACGGGGACGCCGCGTCAGTCGTATCGCCCGAAGCGCCATCCGAACCGGGCGGCTCCGGCAGGACGCTGCCCTGCTTGAGGTCCGTCGACGCCTGGTCTGGCGCGGCGGTCGCGCTTTGCAGCGCTTCTCCCCCGGCGTCCTGCAGGGTGGCCTCGTCCGCTGCAGCGCTGTCTTGCACGCCCGCGGCGACGGCGGTCTCATTTCCGGCGGGCAGCATCAGCTTGCCGCTGCCGAGGAGCAGCAGCAAAACCGCTGCGGCTGCCGCGACTGCGGTGCCCGGCCCCCAGAGGAAGCGGCGCGACTGCTGCGGGGCCCGCTGGGGCTGGCTGGCGGCGATCTCCGCCATAATATTTTGCTGCAGCGCTGCAGGCGGCGTTTGCTCCAGGTCGGCAAGCGCGGCATCCAGCTGCATATAGTCGGTCAACCGCCGGCGGCAGGCGGGGCACTGGTCCAGATGCTTGGCAAGCGCCGCGTTTTCCCGCGGCGAGAGCATCCCGTCCAGCTTTTCGCTCAGCAGCCGGTTCGCTTTTTTGCATCGCATCTGCATTACCCCCTTTCTGCTTTCTTAGACGACGCTCCCGTCATTTTGTTCCCGGTTTCCTCCAGCGCGCGGCGCAGCTGCTCCCGGGCTCTGGCCAGGCGGGATTTTACCGTCCCCGCCCGCAGGCCCAGGCTCTGGCCGATCTCTTCATACGAAAGCCCTTGCATGGAACGCAGCGTCAGGATCTGGCGCTGCTCTGGGCGCAGCTGCTCCAGCGCGCAACGCAGCTGCGCCGCCTGCTCCCGCTGCAGGACCGTCGCCTCCGGCCCGGGGGCCGGGTCCGGCAGCTCCCAGGCCTGGGCTGTTTCCTCCGGCCCGGAGAGGGAGACCGTCTTCCGGTTCTTCTGCGCTCGGAGAAAATCAATGCTGACATTGCTGGCCAGCCGGTAGAGCCAGGTGGAAAATTTTGCCTCCGCCCGGAACCCCGGCAGGCCCCGCCAGGCCCGGACAAATGTCTCCTGGGTCAGGTCCAGCGCGTCCTGCTCGTTGCCGACGGTCCGCAGGACCAGATTGTAGACTGGCTTTTGATACCGGGCCACCAGCTGGGCAAAGGCATGCTGATCGCCTGCCGCCGCAGCCCGGATCCATTCACTCTCCCGCATCATGCAGATCCCTCCGGATCCCGGCGGCAATGCGCCGGACCTCCTCCGCGGAACTGATCTTTGAAATCTGTTCATTGTAGTAATTGCTATACGGTACGCCCCGCAGATACCAGGAGAAATACTTTCTGGCCTCCAGGCAGGCGATATGCTCGCCCTTATCCGCCATGGCCAGGGCAAACTGCTCCTCCGCCACGCCAATGCGCGACGCCAGGGGCGGCCGTTCTGGGATCTCCTCCCCAGCCAGCGCCGCCTGCAGCTGGGTGAATAACCACGGATCGCCGAAGCAGCCGCGGCCGACCATCAGCCCATCCGCGCCGGTACGCGCCAGGCAGCGCGCCGCCGCCTGGGGGGAGATAATATCCCCATTGGCGATGACCGGGATGGTCAGTGCCTCTTTTACGCTGCGGATGATATCCCAATCCGCCACCCCGGAATAGAGCATCGTACGCGTCCTGCCATGGACGGCGACGGCAGCCGCGCCGTTCTTCTGGCAAATTTTCGCCAGCTCCACGCAGTTGATGCTGCCCTTGTCCCACCCGGTGCGCATTTTGACTGTCACCGGGACGGGCACAGCGTCGGCCACGGCCCGGACGATGCGGCCCGCCAGCTCCGGCGTGCGCATCAGGCCGGAGCCGTCGCCGGTCCCCGCGACCTTCGGCATGGGGCAGCCCATATTGATATCGATAAAGTCGCAGCCGCTGGCCTCCAGCGCCAGCCCGGCCGCCTCGGCCATAATGGCCGGGTCATTGCCGAAGATCTGGACGCCGCAGGCGCTGCCCGCGTTTTTGCGCAGCAGCGTCCGGCTTTTTTTATCCTGATAGACCAGGGCGCGGGACGAGACCATCTCCGTCACTGTGACCTCCGCGCCGAGCCCGGCGCAGATGGTGCGGTAAGCATAATCCGTCACGCCCGCCATCGGTGCGAGCCAAAGCCGCCCCGGCAGGCCGTCTGCAAATCTCATAGATCGTTTCCCTTTCGCGCAATGTCCAGCGGAAGCGGCTGGCCATTTTTCCAGGCGCCGGTGAGCCGGTCGCCGGTGTAGCACAGCTTCATGGTGAAAAAGGCATCATTCTGGCGCAGCTGCTGCAAAAACAGCCGGTCGCCCTCCCACTGGGGCAGCTGGGGCACCTCTGCCAGGGGCACCCAGGCCAGGTCACCCTCCGGGCAATCACGGAGAGTCCCCGCCGCCGCCGTGGCGGAAAACAGGTGCATATACTCCCCTTCCCACTGGTCGGAAACAAAGGTGATGATGCCCCGGTAGCGGTAGTCTGTCAGCGTCAGGCCCGTCTCTTCCAAGAATTCCCGGCAGCAGCATTCCTCAGGGCTCTCGTTCTCCTCCAGCTTGCCGCCGATGCCGATCCATTTCCCGGCGTTCTCATCCTGCTTCTTTTTCACGCGGTGCAGCATCAGATAGCAGCCGTTCTGCTCCAGATAACAAAGCGTTGTATTTTTCATTTACTTTCCTCGCAGCGCAGCATCTTCGTTGCAGACGATGGCAATGGCGTTGTGCAGATTCTCGACCTCGATCGTCTCGCTGCCCTCGGCCATTTCGCCGTCCAGCGTCCAGTCGACGGAGGCGGGGGCGGTGATCTTCACCTTTCTCGTGTTGCAGAACGTGATGGCGCCGGAGTTATAATTCTGCGTGCTCAGCGCCACGATGCACTCGTTGAGCTCAATAAGGTTCGACGGCGAGCGGATCAGCAGCACTTCAAAGACGCCATCGCTCATATTGACCAAGTGCGGATCCAGCGTCAAAACGCCGCCGACGGAGGTCGAATTGCTGACCGCGCCGAAAATATAGTCATCCTCCAGCACCTGGTCGTCCGTCTCCACCCGGAGGTGGATCTTGCGGATATTCGCGATATCCTTGATCCCCGCCAGCAGATACGCCACATGGCCCAGGGCGTTTTTGACGCTCTGGGGCGTCGCATAGGACGTCCGGGTAAATGCGCCGCAGGAGGCGACGTAGGAGAAATAGCGGTCGTTGAACCGGCCGATATCCAGCCGGTGGGGCGTTCCCTCGACGATGCAGCGGGCCGCCTCCATGATCTGCTTCGGCAGGCCCAAGGAGCTGGCAAAGTCGTTGGTTGACCCCGCCGGGATATAGCCGATGGGCTTATCCGCGCCGCTCAGCAGCATGCCTGCCACGACCTCGTTAAACGTCCCGTCGCCGCCCGCGCAGACGACAAGATCGACCTCCGCCGCCTTGCGCTGGACGATCTGCGTCGCATCCGCCCGGCCGGCGGTCATATAGACGATATTTTCATACCCATGGGCGGTGAACAGCCCAATAATATCCGCGAGATACCGCTGGATCCGTTTCATCCCCGCACAGGGGTTGACCACCAAAAGTAACTTTTTCAAGCCATACCTTCTTTCTGCATCCGGCCCGCTCCAGGCACAAAGGAGCGGGAAAATACCAAAGGAAAACCGGGGCCGCGCCCTTTACGCCGCCGCGGTTTTCTGCTAAAATAGCAAAAAACACAGCCCCGCGGCAGGCGGCGCACCACCGTACGCCCCATTATACCGAATGCGGGCTGATTTTGCAACCGTTGTGCAAAGGAGCAATTTTATGACGACGATCGGACGATTCGCACCCACACCCAGCGGGCGAATGCACCTGGGCAACGCATTTACCGCCCTGCTGGCCTGGCTCTCGGCCCGCAGCCAGGGCGGCAGGATCGTCCTGCGCATCGAGGACCTGGACCCAGCCCGCTGCCGCCCGGCCTATGCCCGCCAGCTGTGGGAGGACCTCACCTGGCTCGGCCTGGACTGGGACGAAGAGATGCCGCCCCAAAGCGCCCGCGCCGCCGTCTACGCCGAATACTTTGACCAGCTAAACCAGCGCGGGCTGCTCTATCCCTGCTACTGCTCCCGGGGGCAGCTGCACGCCGCCTCGGCCCCTCATGCGTCCGATGGCCGCGTCATCTACTCCGGCGCCTGCCGGGACCTGACGGCGGCCCAGCGGGCCGCGATGCAAAAGGCCCCGGCCTGGCGCATCCGCGTGCCGGATGAGACGATCTCCTTTTCCGACCGGGTCTTTGGCACCACGGCGCAGAACCTGCAGAAAGAATGCGGTGACTTTATCCTTCGCCGGGCTGACGGCGTCTATGCTTACCAGCTGGCCGTCGTCTGTGACGATGCGCTGGCCGGAGTGACGGAGGTCGTCCGGGGCTGCGATCTGCTGTCTGCGACGCCGCCGCAGCTCTATTTAATGCGCCTGCTCGGCTTTCCCGCGCCCCGCTATGCCCACGTGCCACTGCTGACAGACGAGACCGGCCGCCGCCTTTCCAAGCGGGATGGCGACCTGGATTTTGCCGCGCTGCGCCAGCGGTGGCGCGCGCCGCAGCTGACCGGCTACCTCGCCTACGCCGCCGGGCTGCGCCCCACACCGGATCCGGTCACCCCGGCGGAGCTCATTGCAGAATTTGACTGGCAGCGCATCCCCCGCCGCCCAGCCATCGCCATCCGCGCCCTGCTGCAAAACGGCTAAGGCGCGTGGCAAAAAGCCTCGCAGAGTTTGCGCCGCGCACGGCGCAAATAAAGTCAAAATCATTTTCTCCGGCGGCGTGTACGTCGGAGAAAATACTTATCGGCTCGCAAACGTGCGAATTGTGCGCCAACGGCGCACAATGAGTGCGCTGCAGCGAGCTGCAGTCTCCTCAAACGAGAGCCCAGCGCATCGGGTCTCGTTTGAAGCTTGTCAAAAATTCATTTTTGACAAGCTCAGCGCCCTGGACTTTTTGATGTCCAGGGCGCTGTTTGCGGTGGCAAATTACTGCCCGCTTTCCGGTTCCTCCCGAAACGGCAGATATGCGAGAAATGTCTTCACTGCAGGCGTCAGGTGGCTCTGGCGCTTCATCGCAAGACCAATCTGCCGGTAGTAGGGCGCCTCCAGGGACCGCACCTCGACCTGATAGGGAACGCGCCGCAGGATCAGCTCCGGCAAGATGCCAATACCAAGGCCCCTTTCCACCATCGCCATAATGGCAAAATCCTCCCACATTGTAAAGCGGATGTCCGGGTGCACCCCGTGCATCTCCAGCAGATCGGAGACCTCCGTTTTGCCGCCGTGCTCCAGCAGCAGGAAGGGCATGTCCTGCAGGTCCCCGATCGCGACCCGCGCTTTTTCTGCCAGCGGATGCCCTACCGGCAGCACAACCTTGTATTCATCCTGCTTGAGCGGGATCGTCGTAAATTCTGCTCTGGTCGGCAGGCGCAGAAAGCCGCAATCCACGCGCCCCTCACAGATCCAGCGCTCGACTTCATTATAATCGCCCAGCAGCATTTCATATTCGATCCCGGGATAGTCCTTTTGCATCGCCGCAAAAATATTCGGTAGCCAGTGGATCGCGACACTGGAAAAAGTCCCAATGCGGACCAGCCCCGTCTCGACGCCGTTCATCTGAAAGATCTGGCCCTCCAGCGCGGCATGGTCGTTCAGGAGCCTGCGCAAAAAGGGCAGGACCTGGGCCCCTGCCGAAGTCAGATAAACGCCGCTTTTGCTGCGCTCCAGCAGCGTCATGCCCCATTCTTTTTCCAGGTCCGCCACCATTTTGCTGACCGAGGACTGGGCATACTGCAGCGCCTCCGCCGCCCGGGTAAAGCTACCCTTTTCGACCGTCTTCACAAA